>JAPTUI010000302.1 GCA_028067895.1 Pseudomonadota bacterium
AGAACTACGTGCTCTGGGGCGGGCGCGAAGGCTACGACTCACTGCTGAACACCGATCTGAAGCGCGAACTCGATCACTACGGGCGTTTCCTCTCCATGGTCGTCGAGCACAAGCACCGCATCGGCTTCAAGGGCGCGATCCTGATCGAGCCGAAGCCGTTCGAGCCGACCAAGCACCAGTACGACCGCGACGTCGCGGCGGTCTATGCGTTCCTGCAGCGCTACGGCCTCGCAAAAGAGGTGCAGGTCAATATCGAGGTCAATCACGCGACGCTCGCCGGACTGGACTTCGAGCATGAAGTCGCCGCGGCGCTCACCTACGGGATCTTCGGCTCGATCGACATCAACCGCGGCGACGCCCGCAACGGCTGGGACACCGACCAGTTCCCGAACAATGCGCAGGAGCTCGTCCCGGCGTTCGTGCCGCTGCTCGAGAGCGGCGGCTTCACCACCGGCGGATTCAACTTCGACGCCAAGCTGCGCCGTCAGTCGGTCGATCCGACTGACCTGTTCCTCGCGCACATCGGCGGCATCGACACACTGGCCCGCGCACTGCTCGGCGCCGCCGCGGTCGTCACCGAGCGCAAGCTCGCCGATCTGAAGAAGACCCGCTACCAGGGGTGGGACGGGCCGCTCGGTCAGCGTATCGAGAGCGGCTCGCTCGATCTGGCGGCGCTCGCGGACCTGGCGATCGCCTCGGACTTCCAGCCGACGGTGCGCTCGGGCAAACAGGAACTCGCCGAGAGCCTTATCGCGCGGCACTGCAAGTACTAAACTAGGTGGGTGACCAATCAGCCCATTCGCAGCGTGGCCATCGTCGGCGGCGGAACCGCCGGCTGGATGGCCGCGGCGACACTCTCGCAATCCTTTCCGCATCTCAACGGTAGTATCCGGCTCATCGAGTCCGAGGAGATCGGTACGGTGGGCGTCGGCGAGGCGACCATCCCGCCGATCATCGAGTACCTCCGTACGCACGGAATCGACGAGAACGAGCTGATCCGCAAGACGCAGGCGACCTTCAAACTCGGCATCGAGTTCAAGGACTGGCGGCGGGCCGGTCACAGCTACATCCATCCATTCGGGCCCACGGGCGCCCCGCTTCGCGGGGTGCCCTTTTACACCTACTGGCACAAGTGCGCGCACGCCGGAACGGCGGCGCCGCTCGACGTCTACTCGCTGCAGGCCATGGCGGCCCGGGACGCCCGCTTCGCGCGGCCCACGCCCCGGCAGCACTCTCCACTCGCGACCCTGGTGTACGCGCTGCACCTCGATGCGAAGCGCTTTGCCACCTACCTGCGCGGCTATGCCGAAGCACGCGGCGTACGCCGGACCGAGGGCAAGGTGCGCAGCGTCGCTCTGCGCGGCGAGGACGGCTTCATCGACTCACTCACGCTCGAGAGCGGCGAGCGCATCGGCGCGGATCTGTACATCGACTGCACGGGCTTTCGCGGCCTGCTGATCGAAGGGGCGCTGCACACCGGATACGAGGATTGGACGCACTGGCTGCCCTGCGATCGAGCCATTGCGGTGGCGTGCGAGCGCACCGGCCCGCTCTCCTCGCACACGCTCGCCAAGGCTCGCGACGTCGGCTGGCAATGGCGCATCCCGCTACAGAACCGGGTGGGCAACGGTTACGTCTACAGCAGCCAGTTCATGGCCGATGATGCGGCCGAAACGGCCCTGCTCGGAAGCCTCGAGGGCCGGCCGCTGCGCGAGCCGCTGCGGCTGCGCTTCACGACCGGCCGGCGCCGCAAGAGTTGGAACCGCAACTGCGTGGCCATCGGGCTGTCGGCCGGATTTCTCGAGCCGCTCGAGTCCACCGGCATCCACCTCATCCAGCGTGGCCTATTCGTACTGCTGAAGCTCTTTCCCGACCGGAACTTCCACCCCCGGGACATCGAGGAGTACAACCGCCAGCTCGCCTTCGACTACGAGCGTGCGCGCGACTTCCTGGTCGCACACTATCACTTCACCGAGCGGGACGGTCCGTTCTGGGCACAGTGTCGGGCCACGGAACTGCCCGAGAGCTTGCGCGAGCGCCTCGAACTGTTTGCCAATTACGGCCGGCTGATGCGCGATGAGAACGAGTTGTTCTCGGTCCAGAGCTGGTTCCACATGCTGATCGGCCAGGGCGCCCGGAGCGCCGGCTACGATCCGTTCGCCGACAGCGTCGGTCCGAACCCGCAGGCAGCACTCGATGACGTGCGCGCTGTGATCGCCAGCTGCGCCGCCACACTGCCGACGCACGAGCAATTCATCCGCCAGCATTGCCGCGCCGCGGCGGAGTGAGCCGCTGCGCGTCCGGCACGCTCAGACCGTGCCGCTGCGCGCACCGACCACATCGAGTGGACGACCCGGATGCTGGCGGCGCACCAGGGTGCTCTTGCCGAACAGCGACTCGAGCAGATCGACGGCGATCTTCGCAGTGCGATTGTGTTCATCGAGCGCCGGATTGAGTTCCACCACGTCGAGTGAGCCGACGCGGCGGGTATCGGCAATCATTTCCATGCACAGCTGCGCTTCTCGGTACGTCGGACCGCCCGGCACGGTCGTCCCGACGCCCGGGGCGATATCCGGATCGAGAAAATCCACATCGAAGCTCACGTGCAGATGGGTGTCGGCGTCGATGCCGCTCAACGCCTGCTCCATGGTGGCGCGCATGCCCATCTCATCGATGTAGCGCATGTCGAACACCTCCACGGCGAGCTCGTGCACGAGGCGCCGCTCGCCCTCATCGACGCTGCGGATGCCGATCTGCCGGATCCACTGTGGATGGATGGCCGGGCTCTGTCCGCCGAGGCCCGTGAGCGCCCGCGGGCCCAGACCACACAGACAGGCGAGCGGCATGCCATGCAGATTGCCGCTCGGGGAAAGCTCCCCGGTGTTGAAATCTGCATGCGCATCGAGCCACAGCACGCGCAGCTTCTGATGGGTGTCGCGACAGTGCCGCGCCACGGCGCTGATCGAGCCGACCGCGAGCGAGTGGTCACCACCGAGCATGATCGGCAGGTGCCCCTCGCCGAGCGCGCCGTATACCGCCTCGTGCACCCGCTCGTTCCAAGCCACCACTGCGGGCAGATTGCGGAAGCCGTCGCGCGCCGCCTCGCCGCGGTTGCCTGGTCCGACGAGATTGCCGCGATCGTGCACGGTCAGACCCCGCGCCTCGAGCGCCGCGTGCACCCCAGCCACCCGCATCGCCTCGGGGCCCATCGAGGCGCCGAGCTCTGCGGCGCCCACGTCGGTCGGTGCGCCGATCAGCGCGACGGTACGCCGCGGCGCACTCATGCGCTCACCGCTTCGGCGAGCTCGGCAACCGTCTCGCGCGCGAGGCGCGGCGGGGCGATCATGGCGTAGAGGTCCTTCGGGTCGGCAAGGTCGGGGATCAGATCGATGGTGGCGTGCGTGCCCCGCCGCTCGCGGTGCAGCTGATGCACGTAGCGCAGCGCCGCGAAGTCCTCGAGCGCAAAGCCGACCGAGTCGAAGATCGTCACGTCACGCTCGCCGGTCCGTCCGCCGCGGCCTTCGCTCAGCACGGCGGCGAGTTCCGTCACCGGAAAATCCGCCGGCAGCTGCTGGATCTCACCCTCGATACGTGATTGCGGCTCGAACTCGACCACGACCCGCGCATCGGCGCGCCGCAGGATGTCGGCATGCAGCTCCGTCTTGCCCGGGCAATCCCCACCCACCGCGTTCAGGTGCATGCCCGGCGCGATCATCTCGGGGGTGAGAATGGTCGCGTTGCGCTTGTCGGCGGTGATCGTGGTGACGATGTCCGCCCCGGCGCACGCCTCGGCCGCCGAGCGGCAGCGCACCACGCGCAGCCCCGGCAGTCGGGTGCGGCTGAGGTTTGCGACCAGTTTGTCGGTGGCCCGCGGATCGACGTCATAGAGCCGCAGCTCGCGCACGCCGAGCTGGTCGTGGAATGCAATGGCCTGGAATTCCGATTGCGAGCCGTTGCCGATCAGGGCCATGACCCGGCAGTCGCTGCGCGCAAGCGCACGCGCCGCCACGACCGAAGTCGCCGCCGTACGCAGCGCCGTCGTCAGCGTCATCTCCGCGAGCGCCAGCGGGTATCCGGTTTCGACATCGGCGAGCATGCCGAACGCCATCACGGTCAGCAGGCCCTTGGCCGTGTTCTTGGGGTGACCGTTGACGTACTTGAATGCGTACTGACGGCCGTCGGATGCGGGCATCAGTTCGATGACCCCGACGTCCGAATGGATCGCGTGCCGCGGGGACTTCTCGAACGCGCTCCAGCGGCGGTAATCCGCCTCGATCTCGCGCGCCATCCCGGCGATGAACGCCGCCGTACCGAGGTCCCGCACGAGCTCTTGGACTCGACGAGTGCCGATGAAATCGACCATGGTCTCTCTCCTGTCAGTGCCCGGCGCGCCAGGGATGCGCCCTCCGGAAGACCATGATCCACGCCCCCGCAGCCAAAGAATAGCCAGAAAACTACCAAAAATGCGGTCTCCATTAATCAAATTGACACTCACGTGATTCATTTTGATAGACTCAGCAGCCTGCCTCGCCGCCGGGAGCCTCCGATGGACGATCTCGATCATCGCCTCGTCTCGCTGCTGCGCGCCCACGCACGCACCTCGATTGCTTCGCTCGCCCAGCAGCTCGGCGTCGCGCGCGGCACGGTGCAGAACCGCATGAACAAGTTGGAAGCCGACGGCACGATCATCGGCTACACGGTGCGGCTGAAGCCGGATGTGCAGGAAGAGCAGATTCGCGCCTTCATGACCATCGCCGCGGAGGGCAACCAGGTCGACGCGGTCGTCAAGACGCTGCGCGGCGACCCGGCCGTCGCCAGCCTCTACAGCACCAACGGGCGCTGGGATTTGGTGGCAGAGCTGCGCGCCGACTCGCTCGCCTCCTTCGACCGCGTCCTGGCGCGCGTCAGCCGCACCCCGGGAGTCTCAAGCACCGAGACCAGCCTGCTGCTCTCGACGTTCAAGCTCTGAGCCGTACCGCACGCCGCCGACGCGCGCTTCGGCTATTCTTGGCGTGCAACCTGCGCGCCGCGGTCCCGTGCCGCGACCGCACCCGTATTACCCCCTATTCGTCACAATCCGCGCATGACCCATCCAGCGAAGCTTCGCGTCGCACTCCTGTTCGGTGGCCAATCCGCCGAGCACGAAATCTCCATTCTGTCGGCTCGCAACGTGCTCGCGGCGCTCGATCCGCAGCGCTTCGAGCCGGTGCTGATCGGCATCGACCGACAGGGCCGGTGGCTGCGCCAGGATGCCGCGCGGCTGCTCGAGAGCGCGCGCGATCCGCGCCTGGTGCGTATCGAGAACGGCCCGCTGGTCAGCAAAGAGACGTTCTTCGCCCACGAAACCGCCGCTGTCATCGACGTCATCTTTCCGGTGCTGCACGGCACCATGGGCGAGGACGGCACCGTGCAGGGCCTGTTCGAACTCGCCGGCATCCCCTACGTCGGGGCCGGGGTGCTCGGTTCGGCCATCGGCATGGACAAGGACATCAGCAAGCGGCTGCTGCGCGATGCGGGCATCCCGATCGCCGCCTTCCACACCCTGCGCCGCGAGCGCTTCGAGGCAGATCCGGCCGCGGCGTTGAGGCAGGTTCAGGACCTCGGCCTGCCGGTGTTCACCAAACCGGCCAATGCCGGCTCCTCGATCGGCGTGCGCAAAGTCGGCATGGAGGCCGACCTCGAGGCGGCCGTCCGCCACGCCTTCCAGTTCGATGACAAGGTGCTCGTCGAGGCGGCCGTCACGGCCCGCGAGATCGAACTCGCCGTGCTCGGCGGTACGCCGCCTGCGGTGTCGGTGGCCGGCGAAATCGTCGTCCGGCATGCCGACGGGTTCTATTCCTACGACGCGAAGTATCTCGATGAGAACGGGGCGCGCCTCGAACTGCC
>JAPTUI010000673.1 GCA_028067895.1 Pseudomonadota bacterium
TCCTCCACCGCGTATTGGATGAGCGGCTTGTCGACCACCGGCAGCATCTCCTTCGGGCTCGCCTTGGTCGCCGGCAGAAAGCGCGTACCGCGGCCGGCCACCGGAAATACGGCCGTGCGTATGATCGACTTGGGAGGTGTGCCCATGGTGTGCTCCTGAAGAGGTCAGTTCCGACCCGTCACGGGTCGCTCATGGGGCTAGTGTAACGCGCACCTCGGCGCAAAGCGCCCCGTCGCGCTGATGCGCCCGCCCGTCGCACTCACTGCGCGGCCATCACCCGCGCCGCACCGCCGTCGCGTTTCAGCGCCGCCGGGCGCAGGCTGTCCCAGGCCCGGCACTTCGGGCAGCGCCAGTACCAGGCCGTGCTCGACAGGCCGCACTCCCCGCATTGATAACGGCCGCCGGCATCGCCCAGGCGCTTCATCAGCAAGGCCAGAGCGTACGCCTCGGCGAGTGCATCCGCCCGCGGCCCGTGCGATTGCGCCAGGCGCTGCAACTCCTCCGGCGGCAGCGCGCTCGCGAGCAGCACGGCGAGTTCACGCGCGCCGCGCTGACCGGATCGCTCGAGCCGCGACCACAGCGCCGCGAGCGCCGGCGGCTCTTCGGTGCGCCGCGCGAGTGCGAGCGCCCGTGGAATCATCTCGATGGCGAGCACCGGGTGCGCCTCGAGGATGTTCAGATACCGCTCGAGCGCCTGAGCGGACTGCCCGTCTGCCTCGGCCAACCGCGCGGCCAGCACCTCGGCGCGCGGCAAATCCCGCGCCCGCGAGCGCGCCTGGCCGAGCAACGTTCGGGCCCGCCCGGCATCCCCCTGAGCGAGCGCCTGCTCGGCGAGCTCGCACAGATAATGTGCGGCGATCCGAGCACGCTCGGCCTGCACCCGCGGCGGCAGCGCCTCGAGCGTCTCGAGCGCGTGAGTCCAGTCGCCCTGCGCCTCGTAGATGCGCAGCAACTGATCGAGCGCGGTGTCGCGATACTCACTCGAGGCGGCGAGCTCGGTGAACAACTCCTCGGAACGGTCCATGAGGCCCGCGCTGAGATAATCGAGCGCCAGCGCGAAGGTCGCCTTGTCACGCAGCGCCGCACTGCCCTGCTCGCGCAGCCGCGTGTGCACCGCGATCGCACGCTCGACCTCGCCGCGACGGCGGAACAGACTGCCGAGCGCAAATTGGATTTCGGCGGCATCACCCGCTTCCGCCATACGGGCGAACACCTCGACGGCGTGGTCGAAGCGATCGTTGATGAGATGATCGAGTCCGACGTAATAATCGCGCGGCAGACGTATCGTGCGGCGGTTGCCCGTCAAACGTCCGAGCAGCCACGCGGCGATACCGACGGCGGCGAACGCCAACGCGAGAAGAAGGGCGGGCAGCGCGATCACCGCGGCAATGTAGCATGCGCCGCAGAGCACAGCTGCGGCTCCGGATCAGCCGCGGATGGGTTGCCCCGTACCCTCATTGACCCGCTCCCTCAGGTCTTTGCCGGCCTTGAAGTGCGGGACGTGCTTGCCGGAAAGCGCCACGGTTTCCCCGGTCTTCGGATTGCGTCCCTGACGCGGCGGGCGGAAGTGCAACGAGAAGCTGCCGAAGCCGCGGATCTCGATGCGCTCGCCCTGCGCGAGCGCATCGCTCATCACCTCGAGCATCTGCTTCAGAGCGAGCTCGACGTCCTTGGCCGGCAGATGCTTCTGCTTCGCGGCGATGATTTCAATGAGCTCAGATTTGGTCATGTCTCAGGCCAATCCGGCGCCGCTCCCGCCGAGGCGGGAGCGGCGTGGTTCAGGACTCAGCCACGGTCCCCAATCTGCTCTTTGAGCAGATCGCCGAGACTCGTACCCGTCGTGCTGGAGTCCGAAGAGCGGTAGTTCTGCACCGCCTCGGCCTCCTCGTGGGCTTCTTTCGCCTTGATCGAGAGCGAAATGGTGCGCGACTTGCGATCGACGCCCGTGAACTTCGCCTCGACTTCCTCGCCGACCTTCAGCACCGTGCGCGCATCCTCGATGCGGTCACGGCCGAGCTCGGAGGCGCGCAGCTGCCCCTCGATCCCGTTGCCGAGGTCGATGGTGGCGCCGCGTGAATCGACTTCCTTGACGACGCCACGCACGATGGTGCCCTTGGGGTTCTCGGCGATGTAGCTCGAGAACGGGTCCTTCGCCAGCTGCTTGATGCCGAGGCTGATGCGCTCGCGCTCCGGGTCGATCGAGAGCACCATGGCCTCGAGCTGCTGCCCCTTCTGGTAGCTGCGCACCGCTTCCTCCCCGGGCATGTCCCAGGAGATGTCCGACAGGTGCACCAGGCCGTCGATGTTGCCCGACAGTCCGATGAAGATGCCGAAGTCGGTGATCGACTTGATCTGGCCGCTGACGTGATCGCCGCGGTTGTAGTTCTCGGCGAACTCCTTCCACGGGTTGGCCTTGCACTGCTTCAGGCCGAGGGAGATGCGGCGGCGATCTTCGTCGACATCGAGCACCATGACCTCGACTTCCTCGCCGGTGTGCACCACCTTGGCCGGATTGACGTTCTTGTTCGTCCAATCCATCTCCGAGACGTGCACCAGACCCTCGACGCCGTCCTCGATCTCGACGAACGCGCCGTAATCGGCAATGTTGGTGACCTTGCCGAACACGCGGGTGCTGGCCGGGTAGCGCCGGGCGATGTTCTCCCACGGATCGGCGCCAAGCTGCTTCAGCCCGAGGCTCACGCGCGAGCGCTCGCGGTCGAACTTCAGGATGCGCACATCGATCTCTTCGCCGACCTTGACGACTTCAGACGGATGCTTGACGCGCTTCCACGCCATGTCCGTGATGTGCAGCAGGCCGTCGATGCCGCCGAGGTCGACGAACGCACCGTAGTCGGTGAGGTTCTTGACCATGCCGTGCACGACCGCGCCTTCCTGCAGGTTCTCCAGCAGCGCGCTGCGCTCGGCGGAGAACTCCTGCTCGACCACCGCGCGGCGCGAGACCACCACGTTGTTGCGTTTCTGGTCGAGTTTGATGACCTTGAACTCGAGCGGCTTGCCCTCGAGATACGCCGTATCGCGCACCGGACGGACATCGACCAGCGAGCCCGGCAGAAACGCCCGGACGTTGTCGATTTCCACCGTGAAGCCGCCCTTGACGCGGCCGGTGATCATGCCGGTGACGATCTCGGACTTGTTGAATGCCTCCTCGAGGCGCGTCCAGGTGCGGGCGCGCTTGGCCTTCTCGCGTGACAGGCGCGTCTCACCGGTGCCGTCCTCGACCGAATCGAGCGCGACTTCGACTTCGTCGCCCGCTTTGACTTCGATCTGGCCGCTCTCGTCCTTGAACTGCTCGACGGGAATGACGGCTTCGGACTTCAGACCGACGTTGACCACCACGACATCGGGGGTGACGTCAACGACCAGTCCGGTGAGGATCATCCCCGGGCGGATGCGCTGGTTGGCGAGGCTCTGCTCGAAGAGCTGTGCAAAACTTTCTGTCATACCTTCACTCGCACGGTCCTTGGGGACGGCGTGCTTATTAACTGGTGCCCCTGACATCCTTAGGGCCCAGGCAGATGCGAAACACGGCATGCGCATCCGGGCGCATACCCACCGGAAACTCGCCTCGTCAGGACCGCCCTACGCCCACAGCGACCGGCGTCGGCCCAACTCGATCACGCGCTCGACCGCTGCCTCGATGGTGAGCTCGGTCGAATCGATCCGCTCGGCGTCCGCGGCCGGGACGAGCGGGGCCACGGCCCGGCTCGAGTCCCGCGCGTCCCGCTCGGCGATCTCGCGCGAAAGGGCCGAGAGGCTAGCACCGGAGCCCTTTTCTTTCAACTGGTTATAGCGGCGGCGGGCCCGCTCCTCGGCGCTCGCGGTGAGAAATATCTTCAGCGGCGCGTGCGGAAAGACCACCGTGCCCATGTCACGGCCGTCGGCGATGAGCCCCGGCGCCTCGACGAAGGCACGCTGGCGTGCGAGCAGCGCGGCACGCACCGGCGGCCAGGCGGCCACCCGGGAGGCGCCCTGCCCGAGCGTCTCGGTCCGGATCGCCGCGGTGACGTCGCGGCCCTCGAGCAGTACCCGCTCGCCCTCGGACTCGGTCCCGAAGCGCACCTGCATCGCGCCGGCGAGCCGGGCATGGCCGTCCACGTCGTCCGGCGCCAGCTTATGTTCAATGCCGGCGAGCGCCACGAGTCGGTACAGTGCCCCGCTGTCGAGCAGGTGCCAGCCGACCCGGCGCGCCACGGCACGGCTCACCGTGCCCTTGCCCGACCCGCTCGGGCCGTCGACCGTGACGATCGGTATACCTGCTTCGCTCACGCTCACGTGGCCTCGATGGCGAGCCCCGCCGCGCGCGCGAGCGCGACGAACCCCGGGAACGAGGTGGCCACGTTGGCTACGTCGTGGATCTCGATGGGCTCGCGCGCCCCGAGCGCGGCGATCTCGAACGCCATGGCGATCCGGTGATCGCCGTGGCTGTCGATCTGCCCGCCGGTCAAGCCGCTGCCGCCGCGCAGCCACAGGCCGTCATCGAGCAGATGGTTCTCGACCCCGAGGACACTCAGGCCCTCGGCCATCGCCGCGAGGCGGTCGGTCTCCTTCACGCGCAGCTCCTCAGCACCGCGCACCGTCGTCTCGCCCTGCGCGAGCGCTGCGGCGACGAAGAAGATGGGGAACTCGTCGATCGCGAGCGGCACCAGTTCGCGCGGCACGTGGATGCCGTGCAGCGCGCTCTTGTGCACTTCGATGTCCGCGGTCGGCTCGGCGGCCCCGCCCGGATGCGGGTGCAGGCGGATGTCCGCGCCCATGCTGCGCAGCATCTCGAGCAGTCCGGTGCGGGTCGGGTTGACCCCGACGTTGCGCAGCAGCAGCCCCTGCTCGGCGCCGATCAGGCCGGCCACGATGAAGAACGCCGCCGAGGAGAAGTCCGCCGGCACGCGCACCGCCGTGCCGGTGAGTCCCTGGCCGCCCTCGAGCGACACGCTCGCCCCGTCGCGCTCAACCTTGACCCCGAAGGCGCCGAGCATCCGCTCGGTGTGATCGCGGGTCGGCGCCGGTTCGGTCACCCGCGTGCGCCCGTGCGCCCCGAGGCCGGCGAGCAGGACTGCGGATTTCACCTGCGCGCTCGCCACCGGCATGCGGAAATCGATGCCGTTGAGCCCCGGCGTGCCGCGGATGTGCACCGGCGGGCGCCCTTCGCGCGTCTCGATGCGTGCACCCATCTGGCGCAGCGGCGCCGCGACCCGCTCCATCGGCCGGCGCATCAGCGACTCATCCCCGACCAGCACCGAGTCGAACGGCTGGGGCGCGAGCAGGCCCATGAACAGACGCATCGCCGTGCCCGCATTGCCCATGTCGAGCGGCGCGCTCGAGGCGCTGAGCGCCGCGACGCCCGCCCCGTACACCCGCACGTGCTCGGGCGCCGGCCGCTCGATGCGCACCCCGAGCGCCTGAAGCGCCCGCAGCGTCGAGAGGCAGTCCTCGCCGGCGAGAAATCCACTGATCTCGGTCTGCCCGGCGGCGAGTCCGCCGAGCATCAGCGCGCGGTGCGAGATCGACTTGTCCCCGGGCACCGTCAGCTCCCCGCCGATCCGTCCGCCCGGTGCGACGCGAAAGCGCGGCTTGATGTCAGCTCTCGTCATGATGTTCTCTCTACAACACGGCGCGCGGATACGAGCCGAGCAAACGGAACAGCGAGGCGCGCCGCTTCAGCGAGGCGAGCGCGCGCGCCACGTGCGGCTCCTCGGCGTGCCCGTCGATGTCGATGAAGAATACGAAGTCCCACTTGCGCCGGTGCGAGGGACGCGACTCGATGCGCGTCATGCTCACGCGGTGGCGCGCGAGCGGCTCGAGCAGCCGGTGCAGCGCGCCGGGCGCATCGGTGTGCCCGACCGACACCAGCA
>JAPTUI010000675.1 GCA_028067895.1 Pseudomonadota bacterium
GGCCACCAACTTGCGCGAAAGTCCTGGCGAGGAAATCACGGCATCGGGGAGCCGCACCTTCCACAGCGTCTTGCCGTTGTCGGCATTCAATGCGATCACGTGGCCGTCGGTGGCGCCGACCACGAGCAGCTTGCCGAACACCGCCGGGCCACCGCCGAGCGGCAGGTGGGTGTCGGTGTGCCACAGCTCATGGCCGTTGCTCGGATCGAATGCCGCCACCTCCCCGTCATGACCGGAGGCGAACAACCGGTGGCCTCGCACCACCAGGCGCAGGCCGAGCAGCAGCGTACGGGTCTTGGAGTTGCCGAATCCCCAGAAGTTGATCAGGTGGAATCCGCCGACCGAGGCGCTCCAGATCTCATGCACGCGCAGTGTCGACTTGATGGGGGCAAGTTTGGCGGGCTGGTCGACCTGCTTGTGCGAGCAGGCGGCCAGCAGCCAGGTCGCCGCGAGGGCTGCGGCCCAGAAGCGCATCGAACGGGGGGTATGGTTTTGCAAACGTCTCATCCTGCTCGACATCGTTTCGGCCGGCATCACTTGCGGGCGCCCGCGGCGGCCGCGGGCGCGGCGCTCTGCCCGGCCGACGGGGCGGGCAGGTTCGCGGCGAGTTCGGAAATCTCCAGCGCCAGGAGCTGATGGTTGGTCTCTCCGCCCGGATCACTGGCCCGGGCCAACCGGTACTGGGCGAGTGCAGCACGCTTATCGCCGAGGGCCTGATACGCATCCCCACGCACGACGGCATAGCGGGGCGCGAACGCGCCCGGATCGACGCCACCGAGCGTGGTGAGCGCCAGCTGCGGCTGGTGCAGCGCGATCTGCACCCGCGCCAGACGCAGCCGGGCGATCAGTCCGAGGATCGCATCGTGTGGGTGACTCATCACCGTCGAGAGCTCGCCGGCCGCGCGGCTCAGGTGGCCGGTGTCGACGAATGCTCCGGCGGAGGCGAGCCGCGCTTGATCAGCATAGGGGGTCGCGCCGTAGTGACGCTCCAGACGCCCGGCCGCGGCAAACGCGGCGGCCTGCTGGCCGGTGGCAAAATCGCTCTCCATCTGCGCGTAGAGCGCACTGGCGCTCAGATCGCGTCCGTTCACCCGGCCCTGCCACCAGCGGTAGCCGCCGAGTGCAAGCGCAGCGATCGCCACGCCGGTGAGCATCGCCGGCCCGTTGGCCCGCAGCCAGGCGAGCAGCGCCTCCCACTTCTCACGTTCATCAAGATAACTGTCCACGACCCCTCCTCGAATTCAGGTCTGCTCTGCGGCAGCGGCCAGAGCCGTTTCGATCGCCGCGGCCAGATCGGGCAGCGGACTCTCGCTCTGACCGGCTTCCCGGCGCAAAGGTTTCAACGCGGCGACGCCGCGCGCCAGCTCGTCATCGCCCAGGATCAGCGCGAGCGCCGCACCACTGCGGTCGGCGCGGCGGAACTGCGCCTTGAAGTTGCCGCCGCCGAGATTCAGCTCGAAGCGCCGGCCGGGCAGCGCATCGCGCAGCCGCTCGGCCAGTTCCAGGCCGAAGGCGGTAGCGCGCTCGCCGTTGACGACGATGTAAACATCGGCGCTCGGCAGCGGCGCTGACGTGCCCTCCAGGTTCATCAGCGCAACCAGCCGCTCGATGCCCATGGCGAACCCGATGCCCGGCGTGGCCTCACCGCCGAGCTGGCCGATCAGGCCGTCATAGCGGCCCCCCGAGCATACGGCATCCTGGGTCCCAAGGGCGTCGGTTATCCACTCGAAAACGGTACGGCTGTAGTAATCCAGGCCGCGCACGAGACGCGGATTGATCCGAAAGGGGATGCCAAGCGCCTCGAGTCCGGCGCACAGCGCCTGCAAGTGCGCCTGGGACTGCGGGTCTAGGTGGTCGGTCAGCACCGGCGCGGCTTCGATCAGCGCACGCATCTCGGGGTTCTTGCTATCGAGCACCCGCAGCGGATTGCCCTGCAGCCGACGCCGGCTGTCCTCATCGAGCTGCTCGTAATGGGCCTGCAGGTACTCGACCAGCTTCTCACGGTAGGCGCGCCGTGACTCCGGTGTACCGAGGGAATTGATCTCGAGGCGTACGCGCGTGATGCCGAGGCGGCGCCACAGGCGCGCCGCGAGCGCGATCAGCTCCACGTCCACGTCCGGCCCGTTGAAGCCGACCGCCTCGACGCTCACCTGGTGAAATTGGCGGTAGCGACCCTTTTGCGGCCGTTCGTGCCGGAACATCGCCCCGGCGCACCACAGCTTGTGCCGCTGGCCGCGCAGCATGCCGTTGGAGATGAGCGCACGCATCACGCCGGCGGTACCCTCCGGACGCAGCGTCAGGTTCTCCCCGCCCTGATCGACGAAGGTATACATCTCCTTCTCGACCACATCCGTGTACTCGCCGATGGCCCGCTTGAACAGCTCGGTCCGCTCAACGAGCGGTACGCGGATTTCCTGGAAGCCGTAAGCCCCCAGCACCTCCCGCGCCGCCGACTCGATGCTCTGCCATGCGCCGATCTCCGCCGGCAGCACATCGTTCATTCCACGGACCGGTTGTATCTGATCGCTCAACTCATCCTCCCGCGTGACTCGCGTGCCGCGGCACGGGCGAGATCTCACCGTCAGCGGCCACGGCGACCGACGCGGCGTGATCGCGGCCGACGTAGGGCGCGAGCGGCACCGAACGACCGTTGACCTTCAAAGCGACACCATCGGCGTAGCCGAGTACCACGTGTAGCGGCCCCGGCCCGGCGAATGACTCCAGCGTTCCGGGAAGCACCAGCCCACGAAACAGGCTGCGGCCCGTCGCATCGGTGACGCTCACCCAGCTGGCCGTCGGAAACTGCAGCGAAATCCGCATCTCCGAGGCATGGGTCGGCGCACTCGATACCGCTGGCGCGGCGGCCGGCGCCGACGCAGGAACACTCGCCACCGCAGAGACGCTCGAGGCGGCGGTGGCCGGCGGCCGCGGTCGCGCCGCTGCCGGCGCGGTGGCGGTTGGCGCTCCCGCCCCCCCGGAATGCCCCACCACGGCCACAGCGTGCCGAGAAACATGCGTCCAGCCCCACCACGAAAGGCCCGCCGCAAGGACCACCGCAACGCCGATTCCGGCGGCAGCCAGCAGCGCACTCGCCCGGCCGCTAGCGGGTGCCGCACGCGGGATGCGCGTCAGGTCCGGCGCGGCCATGGCCGCGCCGGCAAGTTCCGCCTGCAGGGCCTGCGCGGACTCCCCGAGCAGTTCGGCGTAGCGCCCGAGATAGCTCTTGACGTAGATCGGTGCGCCGAGCCGTTCGAATTGCTCATCCTCGAGCGCCTCGAGCACGTCGGCGGACACGTGCAGGCGGTGTGCCGCTTGCGCCAGGCTCATCCCGGAGCGTTCCCGAGCGGCGCGCAGTCGCGCGCCAATGCCGCTGCCGCCCTCGCGGCGCGGCTCGCCGCCTGGTGCTTCGGCCATCGTGATCAGCCCGGGTTCTGTCCAAGACCGGCCAGCGCGTGTGCTTCGGCCGAATTCGGAAAATCCAGCTGCAGGCGACGGGCGTAGAGCTGCGCGCCGAGCGCGTCACCCTGCGCACGCGCGACCTTCACCGCCAGCAGCAGCATGTCCGGCGTCTCGCTGTTGGCCGCCAAAAACGCTTTGATGAGCGCGTGCGCCTGAGGAAAGCGGCCACGCTTGTACTCGAGGTCAGCGAGCTGCCAGGCGGCCTGCTCGAAGCCCGGACTGACCGCAAGCGCCGCACGAAACATCTTGGCGGCCTGTTGATAGTGGTGCGCGACGCGCAGACACACTCCGGCGTTGTTGTAGGCGTCCGCCGGCGTCAGGTAGAGCGGATTGCGGGCCGCATCGAGGAAATACTTCACCCCCTCCGCAGTACGCCCGGCATTGCACAGGTAGACCGCATAGTCGTTCTCGTAGTCCGGGTTGTGCGGCGCCAGTGCGAGCGCGGCGCGATATTCCCGGTCGGCCCGCGCCGGCTCGCCGAGACGCTCGAACAGCAGCGCCCGAGCGCTGTGCACATTCGGATCGTTCGGATTCTCGCGCAGCGCCCGATCGAGCTTGCGCTTGGCGATGGCGAGCTGCCCGCGCTGCATGTACGCGACGCCGAGTTCGGTGTTAAATACGGCCGCCCGGTGCTGGTTGCGGACCTGCTGCGGATTGGTGCAGCCGCCGAGCAGCACCAGGGCCAGCGATCCGGCGAGCACGCCGAACCAGCGCCTGCTGCGCGCGCCCCTCATGCCTGCACCGCCAGCGCAAACGTGCGGCTGCCGAGGCGCACCGTGGTCCGGTCGATGACGCGGCCGGCGAGCTGGCCGCAGGCCGCATCGATGTCATCGCCGCGCGTGCGCCGTACGGTGGCCAGGATACCGCGGCGGAGCAGCTCGTCCCGAAACGCGTGCACCACTTCGGGCGAGGAGCGACGGAACTGCGTGCCGGGGAAGGGATTGAACGGAATGAGATTGACCTTGGCCGGATGTCCGACGAGCAGCGCGGCCAGCGCGCGAGCCTGCGCGCGCGAATCGTTGACGCCGGCGAGTAGCACGTACTCGAAAGTCACGCTGCGCCCGTTGCGCTCATCGATGTAGTGCCAGCAGGCCTCGAGCAGCTCCGCGATCGGATGCTTGCGGTTGATCGGCACCAGTTCGTTGCGCAGCGCATCGTCGGGCGCATGCAGCGAAACGGCGAGCGCGACGTTGCTGTGCTCGGCCAGTTTGTAGATCTGCGGCACGAGCCCGGACGTCGAGAGCGTCACCCGCCGGCGTGACAGATCGAAGCCGAAGTCATCGAGCAGGATATCGAGGGCCGGCACCACGTTGCGGAAATTCGCGAGCGGCTCGCCCATGCCCATCAGCACCACGTTGGTGACGGCGCGCTCGCGCGCGAAGTCCGCCACCGTTCCAGCCAGCTCCCGGTTCGCCAACCAGACCTGTCCGACGATCTCCGCAGTAGTCAGATTGCGGTTGAACCCTTGCTGCGCGGTCGAGCAGAACGCACAGTCGAGCACGCAGCCGACCTGCGAGGAAATGCACAACGTCGCCCGATCGGACTCCGGGATGTACACCATCTCGAAGGCCTGGCTGCCGTCGGCCCGCAGCAGCCACTTGCGCGTGCCGTCCGCGGAGCGCTGCTCGGTGAGGATCTCAGGCGGCTGCACGCAGGCGTGCGCGGCGAGTTCGGCCCGGAACGACTTGGCGAGGTCCGTCATGCGCTCGAACGACGGTTCGGCGCGCTGGTAGATCCATTGCATCAGCTGGCGCGCCCGGAACGGCTTGCTGCCGAGTTCCGCCACGAACTGCTCGAGCTCGCTCCGGGGCAATCCCAGCAGATTCGTGGTCGTGGCGGACTCGCTCATGGCCGGCAGGGCGGCATCAGCCGCGCGGATGCAGCTCCGTGCTGCTGAAGAAATAGCCAATCTCGCGCGCGGCGGTGTCGGCGGCATCCGAGCCGTGCACGACGTTGCGCTCGATACTCTCGGCGAGGTCGGCGCGGATCGTGCCCAGCGCAGCCTTCTTCGGGTCGGTGGCGCCCATGATCTCACGGTGGCGCGCGATGGCGTTCTCACCCTCGAGCACCTGCACCATCACGGGGCCGGAAGTCATGTAGCGCACCAGGTCCTTGAAGAAGGGCCGCTCGCGGTGCACCGCGTAGAAGCCTTCCGCCTCGCGCTCGGAGAGCTGCAGCATGCGGGCGGCGACGATGGACAGACCGGCTGTCTCGAAGCGGCGGTACACCTCGCCGATGAGATTGCGGGCGACGCCGTCGGGCTTGACGATGGACAAAGTGCGCTCGAGCGCCATGCGGGTTGACCTTTCGGAAGCTATGAATGCTGAACGGGTGACGACCCCGACGGGCGCCCCCCGCGAGGAGAGCGGGCGCCCGGGC
>JAPTUI010000662.1 GCA_028067895.1 Pseudomonadota bacterium
CGAGCTGCCGCTCGTGACGCTGATCGACACCCAGGGGGCTTACCCCGGTGTTGGGGCCGAGGAGCGCGGCCAGAGCGAGGCCATCGCCCGCAACCTGCTCGAGATGTCGACCCTCGCCGTGCCGGTGGTGACGGTGGTGACGGGCGAGGGCGGCTCGGGCGGTGCGCTCGCGATCGGTGTGTGCGACCGTCTGCTGATGCTGCAGTACAGCACCTACTCGGTGATCTCCCCGGAGGGCTGCGCCTCGATTCTCTGGAAGAGCCAGGACAAACGCGAGGCGGCCGCCGAGGCGCTGAACCTCACGGCCGACCGACTCGAGAAACTCGCGCTCGTCGATCAGGTGATCGCCGAGCCGCTCGGCGGTGCGCATCGCGATCCGGCCGCCACCGCTGCGAGCCTCAAGGCGGCGCTGCTGACCCATCTCGATGCGCTCGAGGCGCTGCCGCGCGAGCGGTTGCTCGCGGCGCGCGCCGAGCGCATCGCCGGCTTCGGCGTGTTCGACGAGAGCGGCTCGTGAGCGAGTCGCCGCGCCGTTGAGCGGCCCGCGCTCGTGCCCCGGCGCTGCGGGGTACTCCCCCGAGCGGCTGTGCGCGGCGCTCGCCGCTGTGCTGCCGGAGCTCGCGAGCGCGCGCCTGTGCGTGGCGTTCAGCGGTGGGGTGGATTCCACCGCGCTGCTGGCCGGCCTTGCCCGCATGCGCACCCGTCCCGCGGCTCTGCGCGCCGTACACATCGATCACGGTCTGCACCCCGAGTCCGGGCGCTGGAGCCGTCACTGTCGGGCGCTCGCACGGGCGCTCGGCGTGCCGCTGAAGGTACTGCGCGTGCAAGTCGAGAATCCCCCGGGCGGCTCTCTCGAGGAGGCGGCGCGCACGGCGCGCTACCGGGCGATCGCGGCACAGCTGCAGCGTGGCGAAGTGCTGCTCACCGCCCACCACCAGGATGATCAGCTCGAGACCGTCCTGCTGCAGCTGTTTCGCGGCTGTGGTCTGGCGGGACTGGCGGCCATGGCCCCGCGCGCCCCCTTCGGGAGGAGCGAGCTGCTGCGCCCGCTGCTCGGCTTCCGCCGTGCGCAGCTCGCCGCCTGGGTCGACGCCGAGGGGCTGGCGGTGAGCGAGGATGTCTCGAACCTCGATGAGCGCTTCGACCGCAATTACCTGCGCCGTCAGGTGCTCCCGGCGGTGCACGCGCGCTGGCGCGGCGTGGCGGGCGCAGTGGCCCGTACCGCGCGGCTCGCCGCCGAGGGCCAGCAGCTGCTCGAGGTGCTGGCCCTGAGCGACCTGGAGCCGGCCCGCGACGGTGCCGCGCTCTCGGTCAAGGTGCTGCGCAGGCTCGCGCCGACCCGACGGCGCAACGCGCTGCGCTTGTGGATCGGCGCGCACGGGGTCCCACTGCCCGATGCCCGCCGGCTCGAGCAGATCGCCGGTCCGGTGCTCGAGGCACGGCCCGATGCGCATCCCGAGGTCCTCTGGGGTGGCACGCGACTGGTGCGGCATGCCGATCGGATCTGGATGGAGCCGCTCAGCGCGTGCTCAGGTCCGCTGCGCCCCGGGACCGAGGTGTCCTGGGACGTGCGCTGCGCGACGCGCTGCGAGCTGCCGGGCGGATGCGGCGTGCTCGAACTGAGGGCCGATGCGCACGGACCGCTCGATCTCGATGCGCTCGGCACGTCCCTCACCGTGCGCTGGCGCAGCGGCGGGGAGCGCCTGCGTCTGCGGCCCGGAGGAGTGCGTCGCGCGCTGAAGAGTCTGATGCAGGAGGCGCACGTACCGCCGGCGCAACGGGCCTGCCTGCCGCTCGTCTATCGCGACGACCAGCTGCTCGCGGCGGGCGATCTTTGGCTCGATGAGAGCGTGCGCGCGCGGCGCGGCACGCGCCGTCGCGCGCGGCTGCTCTGGAAGAAGACACCCCACGCCGGCCGCTGATGTGCTAGTCTGCATGCCCGTCGTTCATGCAGCCATGAACACCCGGCAGCGGTTCCAACGGCGGTTCACCTAAACTCACGATTTATATGACGCGATTCGTATTCGTCACCGGCGGTGTCGTATCCTCGCTGGGCAAAGGTATTGCCAGTGCATCGCTCGGCGCGATCCTCGAGGCACGCGGCCTGAAGGTCGCCATGGTCAAGCTCGATCCATACATCAACGTCGATCCGGGCACCATGAGTCCCTTTCAGCATGGCGAGGTGTTCGTCACCAGCGACGGCACGGAAGCCGACCTCGACCTCGGGCACTATGAGCGCTTCGTGCGCACCACCACGGGGCGCAACAGCAACTTCACCACCGGCCGGATCTACGAGCGGGTGATCGCCAAGGAGCGCCGCGGCGATTACCTCGGCGCAACGGTGCAGGTCATTCCGCACATCACCGATGAGATCAAGCGCAGCATCCAGCTCGGTGCCGAAGGGGCCGACGTGTGTATGGTCGAGATCGGCGGCACGGTCGGAGACATCGAGTCGCTGCCGTTCCTCGAGGCCATCCGCCAGATGGGCGTGGAGCTCGGTCACAGCCGCTGCGTCTATCTGCACCTGACTCTGGTGCCGACCATGGGCGGCTCCGGGGAGATCAAGACCAAGCCGACGCAGCACTCGGTGAAGGAGCTGCGCGGCATCGGCATCCAGCCCGATGTGCTGCTGTGCCGCTGCAAGCTTCCGTTGCCCGATGAGCAGCGCCGCAAAATCGCGCTGTTCACGAACGTCGAGGAACGCGCGGTCATCTCCGCGCTCGACGCTGAGGACATCTATCAGATCCCGATGCTGCTGCACGAACACGGTCTCGATGACATCGTGGTCGGCAAGCTCGGCCTCGAGGTGCCCCCGACCGACCTCTCCGAGTGGCGCCAGGTGGTCAATGCCAAGGCCAACCCCGAGGGGCAGGTCGACATCGCCATGGTCGGCAAGTACGTGCAGATCCGCGACTCGTACCTCTCGCTGCACGAGGCGCTGATGCATGGCGGACTGAAGACGCGCACGCGCGTGAACATTCACTACATCGAGTCGACCGACGTCGAGACGCAGGGCACGCATGCGCTGAAGGGCATGGATGCGATCCTCGTGCCGGGCGGGTTCGGTGAGCGCGGCATCGAGGGCAAGATCCTCGCGGCGCGGTACGCGCGCGAGCAGGGTGTGCCGTACCTCGGTATCTGCCTCGGCATGCAGGTGGCGATCGTGGAGTACGGCCGGCACGTGCTCGGACTCACCGGCGCCAACAGCACCGAGTTCAACCGCGCCACGCCCCACCCGGTGATCGCGCTGATCAGCGAGTGGCAGGATCAGGCGCGCGGCACGCAGACGCGCGATGAGGCGTCGAGCAAGGGCGGCACCATGCGCCTCGGGGCGCAGGAGGTGCTGCTCGGAACCGGCACGCGCGCGCACGACGTGTACGGCAAGGACGTGATCCTCGAGCGGCACCGCCACCGCTACGAGTTCAACAACAATTTCCTCGAGCGCTACCGTAATGCGGGGCTGCGCTTCTCGGGTTTCTCGCGGGACGGGCTGGTCGAGGTGATCGAGCTGCCGAACCACCCCTGGTTCGTCGCCACGCAGTTCCATCCCGAGTTCACCTCCACGCCGCGCGACGGCCACCCGCTGTTCAGCGGGTTCATCCGCGCGGCGCGCGAGAAGCGCACCGCCGAGCTGCCGCAGGCCGCGCTCGCCTGAAGGGCGAAGGCATGCAGCTCGCCGGGGCGCACATCGGAATTGACCAGCCGCTGCTCGTGATCGCAGGTCCCTGCGTCATCGAGAGCGAGACGCTGGTGCAGGACGTCGCCGGGCGGCTGCGTGAGATCACGCAGCGGCTCGGGCTGCCGTTCGTGTTCAAGTCCTCCTTCGACAAGGCCAACCGTTCCTCGAAGAAGAGCTTCCGGGGCCCCGGACTCGAGCAGGGCCTGCGGGTGCTCGAGGCCGTGCGCCGCACCTTCGGCGTGCCGGTGCTCACCGACGTGCACGAGGACACGCCGCTCGCCGAGGTCGCCTCTGTGGTCGATGTGCTGCAGACCCCGGCGTTTCTCTGCCGGCAGACGAATTTCATCCTGAACGTGGCTGCCTGCGGCAAGCCGGTCAACATCAAGAAAGGCCAGTTCCTCTCCCCCTGGGAGATGCGCAACGTGGTCGAGAAGGCTCGCTCGACCGGCAACGAGCAGATCATGGTGTGCGAGCGCGGCTTCAGCTTCGGTTACAACAACCTGGTGGCCGACATGCGCTCCCTCGCGGTCATGCGCGAGTGCGACTGCCCGGTGATCTTCGATGCGACCCACTCGGTGCAGCTGCCGGGCGGACGCGGGGAGAGCTCGGGGGGACAGCGTGAGTTCGTGCCCGTGCTGGCCCGCGCGGCGGTGGCCGCGGGCGTCGCCGGCGTGTTCATGGAGACGCATCCGGACCCGGCGCGGGCGCTGTCCGACGGGCCGAACGCCTGGCCGCTCGATCGCATCGAGCCGCTGCTTCGCACGCTCAAGGCGCTCGATGCGGCCGCCAAGGCCCGACCATTCGAAGAGACTTTGCTGGCACAAGAATAGGAAGTGAACGATGAGCCGAATTGCCGACGTCCGCGGCCGTGAAATTCTCGATTCCCGTGGCAACCCGACCGTCGAGTGCGACGTGCTCCTCGAGTCCGGTGCACTCGGGCGCGCCGCTGTGCCCTCCGGCGCCTCGACCGGCACGCGCGAGGCGGTGGAACTGCGCGACGGGGACAAGAAGCGCTATCTCGGCAAAGGTGTGCTGAAGGCCGTCGAGCACGTCAACACGGTGCTGAAGCAGGCCGTGCGCGGCTCCGATCCCCGCGAGCAGGCCGCGCTCGATGAGAAAATGATCGCGCTCGACGGTACTGAGAACAAGGGCCGCCTGGGTGCGAACGCCATTCTCGCCGTCTCGCTCGCCAGCGCACACGCCGCGGCGAACGAGGCAGGGCAGCCACTGTATCGGTATCTCGGCGAGACGCTCTGCGCCGGGCGCGAACCGGTGATGCCCGTGCCGATGATGAACATCATCAACGGCGGGGCGCATGCCAACAACAGCCTCGACATCCAGGAGTTCATGATCCTGCCGGTCGGGGCGCCGAATTTCCGCGAGGCGCTGCGCTACGGTGCGGAAGTGTTCCACGCGCTGAAGAAGCTGCTCAATGAGCGCGATCTGGCCACCTCGGTGGGCGACGAGGGTGGATTCGCGCCCAACATCGGCTCGAATGCCGAGGCGCTCGAGCTGATCCTGCAGGCGATCGAGAAGGCCGGTTACACCCCGGGCCGGGACATCTACCTCGGTCTCGATGCGGCGAGCTCGGAGTTCCACCGCAACGGCAGTTACGAGCTGAAGGGCGAGTCGCGCCGCTTCACCAGCCAGGAGTTCACCCGCTATCTGGCCGATCTCGCTGCGCGCTACCCGATCATCACGATCGAGGACGGCATGGCCGAGGACGACTGGGACGGCTGGGCGCACCTGACGCGCGCGATCGGCGAGAACTGCCAGGTGGTCGGCGATGACGTGTTCGTCACCAATACGCGCATCGTGCGCGAGGGCATCGAGAAGCACGTGGCGAACGCGGTGCTGATCAAGCCGAACCAGATCGGAACGCTCACCGAGACGCTCGCGACGATCGAGATGGCCGACCAGGCGCACTATGCCGCGGTGGTCTCGCACCGCTCGGGCGAGACGGAGGATGCGACCATCGCCGATCTGGCGGTGGCCACGGCCGCTACGCAGATCAAGACCGGCTCGCTGTCGCGCTCGGACCGCATCGCCAAGTACAACCAGCTGCTGCGCATCGAGGCGCAGCTCGGCAAGGTGCGCTATGCGGGCCGGGACGCC
>JAPTUI010000258.1 GCA_028067895.1 Pseudomonadota bacterium
GCGTGGATCGGGACGCGGCTGCCGAACCGGGCGAAAGCCTGTGCGAGCTCCACGGCCACGACAGATGAGCCGATCACGGCCAGGCGCTTCGGAATGGCATTGCTTGCCAGCGCTTCGCTCGACGTCCAGTAGGGCGTGTCCTTGAGGCCGGGAATGGGCGGGACGGCCGCGCTGGCTCCCGTGGCGATCAGGCAGCGATCGAAAGCCACCATTTGCTCGCCGCCTGCATTCAGCCGCACCGTGAGAGTATGCCCGTCGTTGAAGCGAGCTTCGCCGTGCAGCACCTTGATAGCGGGATTGCCGGCGAGCACGCTCTCGTATTTGGCCTGACGCAGTTCCTCGACGCGCCGCTGCTGCTGCTCGAGCAGCCGCTCGCGCAGAATGATGGGGAGTGTGGGAGGCAGGCCGGCGTCGAAGGGACTCCCCCGGCGCAGATGGGCAATGTGGGCGGCGCGGATCAGGATCTTCGAGGGCACACAGCCGACATTGACACAGGTGCCGCCGAGAGTGCCACGCTCGATCAAGGTGACGCGCGCGTCTTGTTCCGTCGCCTTGAGCGCCGCCGCCATCGCCGCTCCACCGCTGCCGAGGATGGCGATGTGCAATCCACCCGTGCCGTGACCGGTCATGGCTTCCGGCTGCGCCGATTTCGGTACCCGGTCGAAAAATCCGCCCTGGGCTTGCCGGGACGGTGTGTCGGCCAGCCGCGCGCGATAACCGAGCCCGATCACCGCGGCGATCAGGGCGTCGGGTGAGATGCCGGCGTCGACGGCGACCCGAGCGCTGCCCTGGGCGTAGGACACTTCGGCCGAGCGCACGCCCGGGACCTGCTCGAGTGCTTTCGTGATGTGAACAGCGCAGGAATTGCAGGTCATGCCGGTGATGTGGAGCAGTGTCATGTGGGTGGTTCCTCGGCAGATCCTTGCGAGCCTCAACGATTCACCGGTTCGCCGACGGTTGAGACGTCGGCCCGGCACAGCATCGCACCGGTGGCGACACCAGATCCCATACCGACACACCGAGCATGAAGGCGAGGCCGACGTAGAGCAGCGGCGCCGTCCCGATGTGGGCGAAGCGCATCAGGCTCGCCGCCGAGAGCACCAGCAGCGGCCCGATGAGACCGAGTACGAGGCGTCGAGTTTGGCGATGACTGCGCCAGCCGAGCGCATTCGCGGCGAGCGCCAGCAGCGCAAAGAGGGGAATGAGTGTGGTGATGAACAGACTTTCCCAACGCGTGAGAAAGCCGAGGCCGATGGCCGCGCCGAGACTGGCGAGCGCCGGGAAACAGGCCGCGCAGCCCATCGCCGAGATGAAGGTGCCGAGAAATCCCGTCTTGTCCGCGATTCGTGTGGCGAGTGTCATGGGATGTTCTCCTCGTTGCGGTGCCGAGCCGGTTACCGCTCGATCGTTGCCGGATAGCCGGCATTCCGGGTCGCTTGAGTCAGCGCAGCGACGGTGGTCTTTGAGTCATCGAATGTGACGACCGCGTCCTTTTTCGCCAGACTCACTTCGATCTTACGGACACCGGGGATTTTCGAGAGCGCTTCTTTGACCGTCACGGGGTACATTGCACAGCGCATGCTCGGAATAGCCAGCGTGACGGTTTGGGTGGCGGCCCACATCGGTGCGACGACGCCGGTGAGAACAAGTGCGGCAAGCTGCTTTTTCATGACGAACTCCTCACGTCAATGGAACACGGGATTTCAATAGAACAGGGGTGCGGCGTACGGGAAGGCGAATGCGATCAGAACCCACGCGGCCACGCGCCAGAAAATGACCTTGTGGGTGGTCCGGGCGTGTGGCATGGCACAAACTTCACCGGGTGTGCAGGCCGCGCGCCGGCCGAAAGATGCGCCGCCACGCGAAGAACATGGCGATCAGCGCGGCGCCGAGGAAGAACGGGCGGTAGGGCTCGAGCCGCGTCAAATTGCCGATCCGGGCGCCACTCACGCCCAGCAGGACCAGAACGAGCGGTCCGAGACAGCAGGCCGAGACCAGGATCGCCGCCAGTCCGCCGAGGCTTCGTATTCTGACTGCGGGTTGTCGGGCCGGGGTTTCTCTGCTCATGCAGTGCCTCTTGCGGCTTCCCAGATTGGGGGGTACCTTAAGACCGTACTCGACTACGGAGTCAATATGCCCGAGTCCTATACCATCGGAGCGCTGGCAAGACAGGTCGGCGTCAATGTGGAGACGATCCGCTACTACCAACGTCGAAGCCTCATCACGGAGCCGCGCCGCCCGCCCGGCGGAATCCGCCGCTACGGCGAGGCCCACGCCGAGCGGCTGCGGTTCATCCGTCAAGCCCAAGAACTTGGCTTCAGCTTGGCGGAGGTGAAGGAGCTCCTCGCGCTCGAGGACGGCCAGCATTGCCGAGAAGCTGAACGACTGGGCGCCATCAAATTGGCCGCAGTAAGGGACCGGCTAGGTCAGCTGCGGCGGGTCGAGCGAGCGCTCGCGGCCCTCGTCGATCAGTGTCACAGCAATGCAGGGAGAGTACGCTGCCCGCTGATTGCGGCCCTCGGGGCTGGGGGGATGGTCAATTCTCGCGAACAGCGCTCGGACGGCCGAGGGTAGTCAGGAGCGCTCAGGCGCCGGCCGGGATCTCGGCGCGGAATGCGTGGATGGAATCAGGTGCGGCCGTCGATTCCAGCCGCACGCCCCGGAAGCGGGGACATCGGCCTGTTCTTGGCACTGTGCATCGCGGCGCAGTAGTACGGCGGGCAAACGCTGCACACCGGCGGCGCCGAGTTCCAAGAGCGCGCCGCGCGCATGTATGCCAGGTTGAATATCGGCGTCATGAATCCGGATCTGGCTGTGATTGTTCGTGATGCACAGCAGCAGCCCTTCAATCATCGCTCGCGGACGGTGGTCAGCCAGCGTGTGCGCGAGGAGTGGGGGCGCGAACGACAGGGGGACGCCGGCCGGGAACGGCGGACGGTCGAGGGATGGTAGGGGAGTCAGCCGAGATACGTGTAAAACTGCCCCAAGGCACCTCGACAAATTGCCCTTTTGATGTGTATTCTGGCAACCATACGTGTTAGAATGAGATATGGCAATGCAACTCCGTTTTTGGACCTTCAGTGCGACCGAAACGGAGCTGGGCGAGGTGCTGGCCGTCGCCTCAACCATGGGCGGCTGCGTGGGTGAAATGGGGGCATTGAAAGCCTACAAGACGTACAAGTACTTCGTCAGTGGCCAGGCGGCGGTGCAAACCGAGCCTAGTTGCTGCACCTAAGTTCGCGCCGTGCGCAGGGAACAAGGATTACAACGGCTGCGGCGTGTATTTCCGCTGCAGCAGCGCATTGGGGCGTTGGCGCCGCCGGCCCGCGCCGCGTATATCGCCATCCTCTCGCAGTGGGTTCGCGGCGGGCGCGGCCGCGCCCCAAAGGCGCCCGCGACCGTACTGCAGACGCTTGCCGCCATGGATGCCATCGTGATCGGGCACGATGGCATCGGCTGTTATCCCTTCAGTGCACGCAATACCGGGATCGCGGTTTTGTTGAATGGGCGGCAGGTCTATGCCATGTGCGCAATCGATGCCCTCGCCATACCTGCATTGATGAGGCAAGCCGGCCAGATCGCCACCACCTGCGCAGTGTGCGGACGCCCGCTCACCCTGGGTACGGATTCCGAGGGAAACGCGACCGAGATGACCACGCAGGCCGAGGTGGTGTGGCATGATCGGCAGACCCACCTTGCCTGCTGCGGCGAGAGCCTGTGCCCCAATATTCGATTCGTCTGTCGATCCTGCGCCACGGCGCCGGATGCCATGCGGTTCACTGTGGTCGATGCGGCCGCGATCGGCGGCGCGTTCTTCGCATTTCAGCGTGAGCTACTAACGGCATCCTAATCGACCTCATAAACCACGGCTCCCGCGATGGCTTCGATTGATCGGACGGTTTATCCACAGTTCAAGCGTAATCCCGTGGTCCGCGAATTGGTGGCCGCCTACACCCCCCCCAACCGAAGCGGACATAGCATTTGTCACCCAACACGCGCGCCAGCCGGGCCCTCGCCGAGACCGCCGCAGTCATGGACAATCCGTCCGACCTGATCAATGTCGGGATCGAGCAGCTGGTGCGTGATCGCATTGAGCTGCCGGCGTTCTCGGCACTCGACCGACTGCCCCGGCTTCGCACGCTGATGAACGGACGCTTCTTCGCACAGATCGATGCGCAGCTGACCGACGACGAAAAAGCCTGGCTGGATGCCTTGCTGATCGTGTCCCGTAACCAAGTGAAAAGCCCCCTGCATGGCCGAGTTCGATGACTTTGTCAGGTCGGGTCGACACCTCACCGGCATTCCGGAGCGCAAACGCAAACACGTTGCCGCGGAAGACCGCGCGCTCGATGCGGCGGAGTTGCGTGATTTTCGCCCAGCCAAACGGCATGCGCTTTTGCTGTGTCTGATCCACCGTGCTCGTGTGCAGGCACGTGACGATCTGGCGGAAATGTTCATCAAGCGCATCGGCAATATCCACAATCGGGCAAGTAAGGAGCTGGATCGATTGCGGGTGCGTTACCGGGGAAAGGCCGAGGCCCTGGTGGCCACTATGTCGGATGTGGTCCGGGTACTCGGTCAGCATACAAACGACACCGAGGCATCCGCGCACGCGCTGGAGCGTGAGCACCCGCAGGGTGGTTTCGATCCAGAAGCGGGTCCGCACCGGATGCGTTGCCGAGGGTGCGATGACTTCGAAATTTCGGATGCGGTCGCGGGTTTCGGCTCCGATCCGATCGGTGCGCACGAGCAGCTCGAGCGCCGTCCACTGGAAATAGTAGTAGCTTGGACCGTAGAGTGCGGCGCTGGCGGTGAAGTCCGCAATAGCCTCGACATGGGGCGGCTCGCGGCGAAGGCGCTTCAAGGCAGCGACGGCGTGGTACGTGTCGGACAGATTCGGCTCCTCGACGGACTGCCACCGGTAGAAACAGAATCCGCCCGTCGGGGACTGGCGGCCGAGGATGTACGCTTGCGCCCGCTCGAGTGCATGATGCTTTCTGGTCGATTCTCTTGCCATTCGCGTCACAGGGTCCGTCGCGAGTCAGCCACCGAATAGATACGACGGTCGGAGGTGTTGCGACCACCAAGCTGATTCTGATGCGCCATGGGCACGTCGAGGGCATCCAGCCCGAACTATTTGGCGGCCGGATGGATGTACCGTTGACCGAGGAGGGGACGAAACAAAGCGCCCTCGCTGCCCAGTTTATCGCGTCCCGGTGGCACCCGGTGCTCGTTTATGCGAACCCGCCCCAACGGTGTGTCCAGACCGCGTTCGAGATTGCCAAAGCGTGCGGTGTCGAGACCGCCGTGATCGAAGAGCTCAACGAGCTCGACTACGGCACCTGGAAATGGGGCCTGCACAGCGAGATTCGTCTAACTACAAAGGCTTCCCGAAGGAACTGATCGTGCGTGAGGTCAAGGTCGCAGGCGGCGTCCTGGTTGACCACCAAGCTCTATGTTCGCCAGGCATGAAAAAGAGAGCGAGGAAGCCGTACGCGCGCAGGTGGGGCACTCTGCGATAGCCGTTAAAATGCCGTTCGTCCGCTCATGGACGGACCTGACCGAATCTGGCCGTCCGAGTTCTGAAGTCGTTGCGGAGACATTCATGCACCGCGCGACGCACGTCAGCCCGATACGCGCCCCGGTCGCTCCTGGCGGTTACGCCCACGCAAAGTGGCGCTGTTGTGCAGCGTCAGGAGGGCTGTGAGGCGTCGTCCGCGAGCAACTCACGCATCATCGTGAACAAGACCTCGGCGGTGATCGGTTTGCTCG
>JAPTUI010000626.1 GCA_028067895.1 Pseudomonadota bacterium
CGGCTCCAAAAAATCCCCGGCATCGGCCCGATCACGGCCAGTGCGCTCGTGGCCGCGGTCGGTGACGCGAAGACCTTCGCCAATGGCCGCCGGTTCGCCGCCTGGCTCGGGCTCGTGCCCCGGCAACACTCCAGTGGCGGCAAGCCCACGCTGCTTGGCTAAGCTAAGCGGGGTGACACCTATCTGCGTACCTTGCTCATTCACGGTGCCCGCGCGGTGACTCGGGTCTCCGCAGGCAAGGCCCCAACGGACGCCTGGCTTGGGCGGCTGCTCGACCGCCGCCACAAGAATGTCGCGGCGGTGGCGCTGGCCAACAAGAACGCACGCACCGTCTGGGCACTGCTCGTCCACGGGCGCGACTATCGACCGGATTACACATCCTCTACGCCAGTAGCCGCCTAGCGGCACCGGCGCAGAGGCGAGGACCAAGACACACAGATCACACGCAGGAGGCTCTCCCAACGACTGCTTCAGGCAATCATGACGTGATGGCAAGACAGGTAGGACCGTGAATGGCTTAATCTGACAGACCCATAGCACTTCGAGTGCGCCGAGATGATGAGACGCCATTCAGCAAATTCCATCAGGGACAGAGGCGTATGCCTCATCAAAAGTCCGGATGTATGGCTGCATACCGTACCTTCTTGACATCGTGAAATGAGGGCTTGGCAAACTGGGGACGACCATGTATGGGTCTCGATATAGGTGTCATGGGGCGGCATAAGAGCGATGATCGCCTGACATAATCCGGATGTGGCCTTCGAACCGAAATACGCCCCCATCGCCCTCCGCCCCTCGTCTCTTACCTGGGAGGAAAGCGTAGCTTCAAGGACCTACATTGTTAAGCGCCTCGTAGCGTTGATGCCGAAGTGGGTGAATAGTTACATGCGAGGAAAGACCGACGTGCGGGACTTCATAACACGCGCTGATGCTTTCAACTATGCAACCATGTTTTTAAACGTTGGAGGATTGATGTGAGGTCGGCATTGTCTGGTGGAATCTTGGCGATCTTGACAGTCGCGAGAACCGTAATTTGCTCGGCCCTGAGTTCAATATCTGCCCCGTCCGACAGCAATTTCTTGAATGCCGCTTTTGCGTCATGTGTTGTTGCCTCGGCATGGCCTTGCCCTGGATCGAGCGCCTCCAAAATGATGTGCTCCGGCAGTTTCCTTGGCAGGAAATCAAGATGTCTGCGTAGCCACCTCAGATAGTTGAGGTGAGCCTTAGTTTTTGCTTCTTTGTGGGAAGTCTCATCGCTTCCGCCCGGGATGTGGTATAAAGGCTCAACACCCAGCTCGCGTTTGACTAGGTCATCCAATCCCGCGTAGTCCGCCGGGGCTATCTGGTCTGGGTCGGTAAATTCGCCCACGCTCTTCTTGTCGCCGTCAAGCAGAATGAATACCTCATCGCCGGAAACCATCGCCGCCGGCCCCAAGTACTTTAGGATTGCTTCGGCTCCTCCCGGGGCTACCTTGATTTCGAGTGTCTCGCGATCGCCGGCATCAAGACCCTTGGACGCATGAATCACGAGCTGTTCCGCCAGAGAGTCTTCCACAAGCACACGGCGCTTGTTTTGCGGGGGCTTTCCCAGGCGGTTTAGTGCTGCGGCAGGAGAACTTCTGGGGAGAATGCGGGACTGGAGTTTCCCGTTGTCTTCGAATACCTTGATCGCCCCATGCGGCAGGCCAGTCAAGAACTCGCTAGAGTGAGTCGAGATGACAACCTGATGCTTTTTTAGCTTGATCTGTTCGAGCAAAAATTTAAGTAATGCTCGTTGGGCTCCTGGATGGAGAGAGGTCTCCGGTTCGTCGAGAAGGATTAGCGAGTATTCTCCTGCGGCCAGCACGTCGACAACTGTGCTCACAGCCGCAATCTCACCGCTGCCAGCAAAAGCCTCAGAGTACTCCGAGCCGCGTTTGAATATGACGCTCAGATCCTTTCCCCGGTTGCCGGGGTAAAGCGAATGCCGAATAAGATGCGCGGAATCATACGAACGACCGAGGATTTCAGACGCTGCAGTAAGCTCGTCCGGCGTAAGCATCCGGTTCTCGAAAATGCGCTCTCGACGTCCCAGCGTATACGACTGCTTGACGTCATCCTTCACAATCTTGAGTCGGCGAGCCGCCCGCACCATCACGTCCCGCCTATTTCTTCCGCCAAGGTCATCATCGAAGTAGAAGTAGCGGTCAAAGGAGCCAAACAACGCCCGAAAATTGATATAGACGACTTTCCTTTTAACAGGATTCCAACGATCCTTGGTCTTTCCATCGAAATCACCTTCGGGCATCGGCATCATGCCGTCGCGCCCACTCCAGCGGTACGGTTCCCAATAATCACGTTTTTTACCGATACGCGCCTTGCGGGTCTCTACTACGCCGCTGAATCCGTCATGCCAATATCCATAGTAATATCGTTGCGGGTCCTTCTTATTATCCTCGATCGGGTCAAGATCCGTTGAGAACCAGAACTTCGACGTCGAGTGCCCATAAGGCATACCCCAAAGCGCATGCAGCAGCGAGCTTTTGCCGATACCGTTCGCTCCAACCAGTGCGGTCAGGGGAAACTCGAAATCGACTCGTGTCCCCGGCTCAATGTTCTTGAACTTGGGGAAAACCGCATGAGTGATGTAATGCTTAAGTGGCTTGCCCGGCTTGAACTTCCGAAGCGTATTGACAAGCGCAAAGATTTCTTCGTGTTTTGACATTCGTGCACCGAATCGCTGCTTGTCACTGCTTAACCAAGTGTTTCCGAATCACCTCTGCCTGCATGCGCGAAAAGACGGGCGGAAGCGCGTTCCCGATCATCTCGGCGACGGCATACTTGCCTCGGCGCAGCGAGAAGACATAGCCAGGCGGGAAACTCTGCAGGATCGCCGCCTCGCGAAGAGTGATGGCACGATCCTCCGTGGGGTGCAGGAACCGCCCCCTCGAAGGGTTGATGCAGCCGCCGGTGATGGTGGGCGCGACATCGTCCCATTTCATCCGACCGTAGACGTCGTAGAACCCATCCTGCTCTTTATGGCACTTGAGGATCAGTCCGGCGGACAGCGCCATCCTACTGCCGCCATCCTTCGGGATGGCCTTGATCAATCGGCGGATTCGGTCACTACGTTTCTCGTCCAGGTTGTGAAGAGGGTCGCTCTTCAGGATATTTGTCGGCAGCCTTGCGATGGCATCTCTAACCGTCTTGCGTTCGTCGACCGGCAAGGGGTGAGAAATCTGCCCGAGGCGCGACGCAAGAACGACAAGCCGCTTGCGACGCTGAGGCACACCGAAGTCCGCGACATCAAGGACCTTATCGACCACATCGTAGCCGAGTTTGCGCAGCTCCCTCTTGAAATTTAGATAGCGAGTATAGCGGGCGAGGTTGGGCACGTTTTCCAGCATCACGACCTTGGGCTGCAGCTCGCCGATCAGGCGGAGTACCTCGTCGATCAGGCGGTTGCGGGGGTCGTCCATCCGCTCCCTCTTGTTGTTCAGCCGGATGCGGGAGAAGCCTTGACAAGGTGGGCAGCCGGCAAGCAGGTCGAGTTCCCCCTTCTCGATGCCGCAGGCCTCCATGATCCGGGACGCCGAGATGCTGCGGATATCCGCATTGAACAGCTTTACGTCAGGGTGATTGGCGGCGTAGGTTTCCGATGCGAGCGCATCGATCTCAACGGCCGCACCAACGGTGAAACCCGCGTCGCGGAGACCCTGGGTCAATCCCCCGCAACCCGAAAACAAATCGATTGCCGTGCGCACATTGGGCTTCTTCTTCATCTTGCGGGCTGCCGTGGGTGGTTCATCTTTTTGTTGCGGTAACAGATCTCTTTCTTGTCCGGTTGGCGGGCCTCTCGCCCTGAGCGACCGCTATTCCCTTGCTTTCGCAGTAGTCGAGGACAAGTGTCTCGATCATGTTTGACAGTGTCCGGTGTTCACGCTCGGCCGCTATCCGCAGCAGCTCCTTCATCCGCAGGGAAAGCCGGAGGTTCACGGTCTCGGTCTTGCGTTCTATGTCGCCCACTTGATTGACCCCCGTGCCCATCGCTGGCATCCTATCGGAATGTAACGCAGATGTAAAGATAATGTGTGCCGATAGACTCTTCCCAGGACAGAAGAAACAGTGCGATGCAACGAAAGGGAAAACGCAAGCCACGTCCGATGACCAAGTCGGAGCAGATGGCGCGCGTGCGCGGCGTAGATACAGGGCCGGAGATGGCCCTCCGGCGTGCGCTCTGGCGTGCTGGGCTGCGTTACAGGGTTCGTCCGAGGATCACGGGGCGACCGGACTTGGCGTTTGTCGGGTGCAAAATCGCGGTGTTCGTCGATGGCTGTTTCTGGCACGGCTGTCCAGAACACTACAAGGCATCGGCCACAAACGTGGCGTTCTGGGCCGAGAAGATCGCGCGTAACCGGCGGCGTGATCGGGGGGTTGGGATTGCTTTGAGGAAGCTCGGCTGGACGGTCTTGCGCTGCTGGGAGCACGAAGTGGAAGGCGACCTTGCGTCCGTCGTCGATCGAATACGATCGGCGGTCGTCCGGTCGCCGGATAAAGGCGCTCGCGCGTTAGCCGACGCAAGCGGCAAAGCACGAACCAACTGACCAAGGGAAGCCATGGATCGCGAACAGATCGCCTCGGTACTGCGAAAGGACCTGACCGACGCTCAAAGCCGCGCGGTCACCTCATCAAGGCGCCATGTGTTAGTAGTGGCCGGCGCAGGGTCGGGAAAGACCGAAGTCATGGCGCGGCGGATCGCGTGGTGGGTCGGCATCGAGGGAGTACCCAAAGACGCAATCGTGGCCTTCACCTTCACCGAGCGCGCCGCCGAGGAGATGAAGTTCCGGATCCGAAGCTGGCTGGAGGCGATCACACCCGACGGCGAGGAGGTTTCGCTCGGCGGGATGTACGTCGGGACGATCCACGGCTACTGCCTCGTGAAAATCCGGGAGTATTGGCCCGACGACTATCACAACTATGACATCCTGGACGAAGGTGCGCGCGCGGCTTTGATCCTGCGCGGATTCAACGGCCTGCTGGGACTCAAGTCGCTGAAAGAGGCGACGGGGAAGGGCCGATACGCGACCCTCGAATCGTTCGTCCAGGCTTACGACCAGCTCCACGAGAACGACTGCTTCGACGTCGATCTCCCCTCCCCGCACCCGCCCGCCGAGCTCGGCGAGGTCGAGAGCGAATGGTGCAAACAGGCGCGATTGCTGACCGACGTGGGCTCAACACCCGAGGCGACCGCTTTCGCGTGGTCAGCCGCCCGCTACTATGCCTACCTTCGGTGCCGGCGCTTCCTTGATTTCAGCACCTCGCAGACCGAGTTCATCCGCCGCCTGCGGTCGGACGCGGGACGGCGGCAGGAAATCGTCGACCGGCGCATCCATCTCGTAGTCGACGAGGTTCAGGACATCAACCCCGTCCAGCGCAGGTTGATCGACATCCTCGTCGACTCGGACGGGCGCCTCACGGCCGTGGGGGACCATCGGCAGTCGATCTACGGGTTCCGCGGCGCCAAGGTCGAGATCATCGCCGATCTGTGGGAGAGGTTTTTCGGATCGGCCGACGCGCAGGTGGTGGATCTTCAGGAGAACTTCCGCTCGACGCCGCGCATCATCGCTCTCGCCAACAAGTGGGCCGAAAGTATCTCACCCATCCGGACGATGACGACCCCGGCGATGAAGCCGGGGAACAAGGGGCGCAAAGACCATCACCAGTCGCATCTCGCCCTTGTGAGCTTCACGGAGCGTTCGCATGAGGCCCGCTGGATCGCCGAG
>JAPTUI010000030.1 GCA_028067895.1 Pseudomonadota bacterium
AGGCGCGGGCGGGGCCGGCGCGTCTGAAGCGGTCATTATGCTTCGCTCACGCGAGACGCAAGCTGTACGAGATGCACCTCGCACTGCGCTCACCGATCGCGGCCCAAGCCGTCGAGCGGATCGATGTGCTGTATGCCATCGAGCGGGAGATCCGGGGTCTTGACCCCGAGGCGCGGCTGCGCGAGCGACAAGCTCGCTCCGTGCCGTTGCTTCAGGAGTTGCATAGCTGGCTGACGACGCAGCTCGCGCGTCTACCGGCAAGCTCTGCGCTCGCCAAGGCGATCCGCTACACCGTCAAGCCCCGGCACTGGCCGGCGCTGACTTACTACTGCTCGGACGGCCGGGCGGACATGGACAACAACGCAGCCGAAAGATCCCTGCGTGATGTGGCGCTCGGCAGGCGCAGCTACCTCTTTGCAGGATCTGATGCCGGTGGCGAGCGCGCGGCATCGATGTATACCCTCATCGGGTCATGCAAGCTTAATGGAATCGATCCAGAGGCGTACCTGCGTCACGTGTTTGAACGGATCGCAGATCATCCGATCAACCGGATCGACGAGCTGCTCCCCTGGAATGTTCGGCTGCCCTCGCCGACAGAAGCCTTCCGCGAGGCGGCCTGACGCCATCCCCACGCTCGGAGATCCTCTCGATGCCGTCTGCGCAGACAGATCAGTGGCCGAACATCACCGAACTGCTGGATCAAGCCGGCGGGCACATCGGCATCGGACGGATGCCACCGATCGAAGGCACCGCCGTCGCCGTCACCGAAACAGAATTGATTGCCAGTCTCGTGCGGCGTGATGGGGAGAGCTTCCCCGAGCTGCTGCAACGGCTGGATGCGGCCATCGGCAAAGCCCTTCACGAGCGCGTGGTGACCAACGAGGTCAACGGCGGCCGCTTCCGACTGGCCCCTCAGCGCGTCCGCAAGAGGCGATAGCGGACCCGGCAAACCTCAGGCGCACCGCGGCATATCTTCGCCTGGGCATCCCCGCCGAGGCAATGCGGCCGGGACTACACGCTTACCCATCGACTGAACGAGGCGCCGCAGGGAGTCTGCTCCTCAGGCGGGGCCTGCACGGGCAACTGATGCGCCGCGCGTCGGCGCGGGCTCAGCGCGCAGCGCTGCCGAGTAGTGCCCGCAGGGGCGCGAGCGGCTCGCGGTAATGTGCCGATCGGCCGGAGGCATGCTGATACAGCGGCTCTCGGACCTGCCAGACGCTGGCGGTCTTGACTGCCCGACCGGTCGGCGCTGGCTCTAGGCAGCGTTCGTCCCATTCGGACCCGAGAAATCCCAGGAGCTGCTCCATGACTGCCCGCGGCTCACGGACCAACGTGTCGTAGTTTACGTCAAAGATGTCCCCGGGGAATAGTCTCTTCCAGTGCGCCATTAGCCGTACGTATTGACGGTAGTAGTGACCGGTGTCCAGCAGATTGAGCGCATAGCTCACGCGCTGGTCGAGGTGGAGGAAGAATATGGATAGGCAATTGTCCAGAGGATCACGCGTGGTATGCACGATCTTGGCGGCTGGGAACAGACGTTTGATCAAGCCGATGTAGAGGAAGTTGTCCGGCCGTTTGTCGGTGATCTGCGCTGCGCCTGGACAAGCACGGGCGAGATGCTCCAGGTATTGCGCGGCGAGTGTGGCGAGGCGCTGCGGTGTCGCGGCCGCCGCCCCGTCCGGGTAAGGAGCCAGCGCTTGTCGTGCGATTTTTGGTAACCAGTCGAGCTCCCCGGCGGCGCCGATCTGTGAGTGGTGCGCGAGGAGTTGCTCGATGAGCGTGGAGCCGGAGCGGAACATGCCGCAGATGAACACGGGCGCGGGCGCCCTTGGCGTTATGAGCAGCGTGCTCTGCGTGGGCGTCGGAAACGCTGCGATGATGCGCTCGATCAAGCGCTCGTGCGCCTCGTGGCTGTAGGGTAAGAATTGAGTGCCGGCACTTGCCCGACTGAGGCGATTCGCCTCGGTATAGGCGGCGAATGCGGCCGAGTAATCGCCGCGCCCGTCGAGCGCACGCCCCAATGCGAATCCGACGCTCGCACGCCCTGCGGTTTCGCCGCGTGTATCACCAAGACGGGTGCGCAGGGTCTCAAGGAGCTCATCGCTGGTCTCGGCCGCGGGCCGCATTTGGGCATAGCGTGCGAGCGCCTCCAGATTGCCCGGCTCGAGCGAAAAGATCCGCGCGTAGGTGCGCTCGGCTGCCTCGCGTCGACCCAGATCCTCGTGCAGATTCGCGAGATTCATGAGGGCGGGAACGTAGGTGGGGTTCAGCTTCAGCGCGGCGGCGAGTTCGCGTTCAGCCTCGATGTGGCGTTGCAGGTCGTCGGAGAAGATGACGCCCCGGCTCAGGTGCGCTTCCTCGGGGGCCGCGAGGCCCGCCTCGAGTGCCCGCTGGTAGGCGGCGAGCGCCGCCTCATATTCGCGCGCCTGCCGCAGCAGGCGCGCGAGGTTGTACCAGCTGTTGGGCGAGTCTGGGTGCCGCGCGAGCAGTTTCTGGTAGGCCCCGATCGCCTCGCTCAGCAATCCGGCACGGCAATACCGCTGCGCTGCGCGCAGGAGCGAAGAGTCGTCGCCGTCCGGACCTGCCATGCCGTGCCGTTCAGTACCCGTGAGCCTGGAGCGGTATCGTACCCCCAAGGCCCGCGCGGGAGGAAAACTTCCGAGGTCAGAGGAACGTCCAGATGACGCCGAGCGAGACCAGGTCCGGGTGTCCGCCGTAGACAGTGAACCGTTCGTACTCTGCCCGCAGTCCCCAGTTGCCGAACTGCCATTGCGCGCCGGCGCCGAGTGCGAGCCCGGTGGTGGTCTTGTGCAGCGCCAATGATTCGGACGGGCAGCTGCCAACGCTACCGAGGGTGGTGCAGAAACCCTGCGGCGTAAACCGGGCGCCCAGGTCGGACGAGATCCGGCCCACTCCGGCCTTCAAGAGCAGCCGGACGGAAAAGGCTACCGCACCCAGATTGAAGCATTCGCTGAGCGCATATCTGCGCAAGGTCCGCGCGGGGCACTCCGTCGTAGTTTACGATCGGGATGTCCCCATTGCGCGAATTGATCGGATCGAGGATGGGGGCGCGAGCGACGACCGGCTTGCGCTGCTCGCCGCTCAGGGCATCACGCGGCCTCCCGAAGCCGAACTTTCGGCCAAGCGGCTCCGCCACGCGTTATCGCGGCCGCTGGCCCGCTCGGTGCGCCTGTTGGATGCGGTGCTCGAAGAGCGCCGCGAAGGACGCTGACGCCTCAATCATGCGCTTTTGGGACGGTTCTGCGCTGATTTCGGTGATGGTCAGCGTAACGTCCGCCGCCCTCGAGCCCCGGGCGCCGACCGGCGCCCCGCTCACTTCAGGGGTGGGGGATTTTCAAGTGGCCACAGATAGGGAAATTTGGCCGGCCGCCAGGGCGGAGCGAAACACGTCGGCATCGTCCAGTCGCTCATCGTGACCTGTCGGCTGCACGGGATCGATGTCTACACGTATCTCGTCGACGTCCTGCAGCGCGTTGCCGAGCACCCAGCATCCCGAGTCGCCGAACTCACCCCGCGCCTCTGGAAGCGCCACTTCGCCGCGGATCCGCTGCGCTCAGCCCTGCACACCCGAGTCGCATAGTCCAGACGCCACGTAATTAACGCTTACAGTTCGGATCGTGGCGCCCCAAGAGGAGCTTTTAGCCGATTGCACCTGCTCCGGCCTCCGGCTAGGCTTCGGCTGCAAGCCATCGAGACACTCAAAGGCGCTCACACCTCGAGCCCTTTTCAGAACAATGAGTTACGCCAGCCTGTTAAGAATCTGGAGTACGAACATGCGTCAGGCAAGACACGCATTATCGGACGCGTTCTGAAATATCAGAACTAGACTCGCAGTTGCGCATTGCTACAGCACCCCCCCCCCTTCTGTAGCATCGTGTGCTACTGCGAGAAGCTGGAGATGCCACGTGCGGTTGCAAAGTCACTTGCTTTTGGCCCTTCATTCTCGGCATGGCTCGCCGGAGTCTTGTCGCCGCGTCATCGTCATCGGCGTGTCTCTGGCGATTACCTTGACCTGGAGTGTTCTACGAGCGCAGGCCGGCGTGAACACTCAGGGGTATCCTCTCCGTACCACGATCAGCAAGCAGGCCGAGAGTGACGTAGCAGCTCACTGGCGCACGAGCGGGCACCTGCATGCTCCAAAATCTGCCCGCAAAGCCGATGAACAGGTGACGCCCCGAGTCGTACGGCAGCAGTGCGAGGGGCGCGACTTCGCTGCCCAAAACAGCAATTCCGTCAGCGAGACGCTCCCAGAGTTGCGCACGGCGCTTGCCGATGTCTATGGCACACTACTCGACTGCCTCCACGGGTCGGCCAAAGCCCAATTGATAAAGGACCAGACTCGCTGGAGGATCTATCACAAGCGCGAGACTCAGAGTCGCGGCAACGATATCAACACATACTACAGCCGACTTGACTGACTGCGTGAACTCCTGCGCGAAGTACCCATGGGGCCATATCCGCTTGTCGGTGTTCGAGTCATCATTCGGCATCAGGGTTGGATAGATGCCGACGTACATTATCCGCATTTTGATAATCCTGGTGCTGTCGATGCTGCCGTGACGAACAGGCTTTTTGCTCGTTCAGCACGCAAACTGGCCGACAACGTAGGCGCGGGTCTGCACGGTATATATTATCAGGGAATCCGGCTGAGCCGTCCTGGGCCGTATCTGCTCGATGTCTGGCTGTCGATATCTCGCCCTGGACCCATGCACCCTAGGCAGTCCGGCGTGAACTACCTCATTGATCTGCATACCGACGCGATCTTACCGCTCAGTCAAGTGTTTGCGCCCCACAGTCATTGGCGAAGTCGGCTCCGGCGAATAGCAAGCGCAGATTTCAAGAAGCGATGGGCGCGAGACTCGGATCTCTGGTATGTCCTTGATGACGGCTCCACGCCGACGTACTCCTTCGCGTCTTATGGCATGGGGGCAGGTTATAATACTCACAGTCCATTTGGCGTCATAGGCGTCCTCATCCAGTATTCCCAGGTTCAATCCCTTCTCCGTGCCGGCGGGCCATTGGCGGTCGCGCTGCAAGAACGGGCGCGCAGGGCCCGTTCACCGATTCGGTAAAAATAGTGGTGTTCACGCTGCGTCGGCAAACTCGCGCCAGTGCACACCCGATGGCTTCGGACTAATCGGATACATGGACTCCCCCTACGTTGCAAGACCGTCTTTGCTTCTGGATCCAGGATCGGACTGCGGACGATATATCCGGCCTCTGATTGCCTCCGTCGAGGCTGGGCCTTGATGACAATTCGCTCGCAGGAGCCTCATGAAGTTCGCGGTGTCGAACAAAGCAAAGCCCTGCTGCGGCCAGTCAATGCGATGAAGCTGAGATCCAGGGTGGCTTGCGAAGTGCCAAGTTCCGCTGTTTAGGACAGCGCGAGAGACAGTACGTCCAGGGTGTCTACTGGGAAGCACTGTACCGTCAGCACAGCGGCACACTGCGCGCTTACCTGATACAGATGCTTCCTCCATCTGATGTAGGCAAGCGGCCGGGCATCACACCCTGACGGTGTTCTGTAATTCCGCCCCAGAGGCGTAGGCCGAGATCAGGTACGCGGCTGCCAGTGATGTGGCAGTTGCGCGTTCACCGACCGCGACATCGCCACCGCCGCAATCGATACCCCCGGGCTGGCGACAGGCGGCCACCGCAGCAGGGTGAGATAGTACGAATCAACGCCGGCTCTCGGCTATATGTTGCCCAGGCAACCAATACCGTACAGTGCGACAGACTT
>JAPTUI010000157.1 GCA_028067895.1 Pseudomonadota bacterium
GTTGAATGCGAGGCTGACCTCGCGCAGATCCACGTTGCCGTAGAGCACGATCGGACCGGGGCCGGCGGAACGCCCCGCGTACCACCACAGCGCGAGACCCGCCGCGAGGAGTACGCCCGCGCCGAGCGCGAGCCGGCGGCGCCAGCGCACAGACGGCGCGGGCACAGGATTGACAGAGGGTGCGTTCACGTCCGAACTCCTGGAGCGATGCACAAATTTTCTATCACTTGATACTTTTCTGTCAATTGATACTATTATGGATGAGCCGAAACTGCGGCGCACGCCAAGCACGAATCCACTCGATCCGGTGACCACTCCACGCATCCGCCACACGCCGACCGAAGTCCCCCGCCCGCCGGCCCGCCGCGCACGCATGCGCCGCTACGCCTGCGGCGATGACACTCGGCGGCGCATCCTCGAGACCGCCATCGAGCTGTTTGCGCATCTGGGCTACCCGGGCGCCTCGACCCGCACCATCGCGCACCGTGCGCGCGTCAGCCTGCCGGCTCTGCAGTACTACTTCGGTGGCAAGCCGGGCCTGCACCGCGCGTGCATCGAGTACATCACCGAGGACGTGCGCGCCCGGCTCGACCCGCCGGCCGAGCGGGCGCAGCGGGCGCTCGCCGCCGGCCGCCTGACGCGCGCACAACTGTTCGAATTGCTGCGCAGCCTGATCGAACCGTTGCTCGAGGGGCTCGCCAGTGAGCGCCCGCAGAGCTGGGCGCTGTTCTTCGCCCGCGCCCAGATCGAACAGAACGATGCGCTCGACGCCATGCACGAGCGCATCGGCGGACGCTTAGTCACGCTGCTCACCGAGATCATCGGCCGGCTGCTCGGCGAGGCGGCGGCGCCGCCTGAGCCGCGCGTGCGCGCCGTAGCCATCGTCGCGCAGATCATGCTGGTCGGGCGCGCCCGGCCCATGGTGCTGCGCTCCCTTGGCTGGCCCGACTTCGCCGAGGACCGGCTCGCGACGCTGCAGCGCGTGCTGTGGCGCAGCATCGAGGCGAGCCTCGGCGGCCCCTGATCCGCGCCGCCCGGGACTCCCACTCGGGCGCGCCCCGCGGTACGATTACCGCACTCACCCTTGCTGCTCGCCGTGCCGCACCCGAAGTCCCCGCCCCGCCCTGCCGCCGCCCCGCACCGTCCCGCGCGCGCCGAGGACACGCTCTACCGCGCCGGCGATCCGGACTTCATGACGTCGCTGGCGCGCGGCCTGCACGTCATCCGCGCCTTCGCCGGGCTCGACTGCCGGCTCACCATCGCCGACGTCAGCCGCGCCACGGGCTTGACCCGTGCGGTGGTGCGCCGCTGCTTATACACGCTGCGCGAACTCGGCTACGCCGCAAGCGACGGCCGCGCCTTCTATCTGCAGCCGCGCGTCCTCAGCCTCGGCTATGCATATCTGTCCACCGCACCGCTCAGCACTGCCGCGCCCCCGATCCTGCAGGAGCTCAGTGAGCGGATCGGCGAAGCCACCACCGTGGCGGTGCTCGATGAAGGCGCGGTGGTCTACGTGGCGCGCGCCTCGACCTCGCGCATCATGTCGGTGACCCTCGGCGTCGGCAGCCGCCTGCAGGCGTACTGCACGGCGCTCGGTCGAGTGCTGCTCGCGAGCCTGCCGCAGACTCAGATCGAGGCGTTGCTCGAGCGCACGGAGCTCACGGCGCACACGCGCTTCACGGTCACCTCGCGCGAGCGGCTGCTGGAGATTCTCGCTGAGGTTCGCGCCGCGGACTTCGCGCTGAACGATCAGGAACTGGAGATCGGCCTACGCTCGCTCGCCGTGCCGGTGCGCAACGTGCTCGGCACCACGGTTGCGGCGATGAACGTCAGCGCCCAGGCCTCGCGCCTCTCCAGCCGCGAGCTGATCGAGAGCGTGCTGCCGGCACTGCGCGCGGCCGCCGAGCGACTCGGCAGCCAACTCGCGCCATAACACGCGTTCCCGGCGGCGGTGAGCGCGCGTACACTGCGCCGATGTTCCGCTCCCTCACGCCGGCCGTACTCGGCCTGATCATCGCCAACGTGGCGATCTTCCTGCTCGAGCAGGTGGTTCCGGCCTCCCTCGTCCTGCGCTTTGCGCTCTGGCCGCTCGGCCCGGACTTCCACCTCTGGCAGCTGGTGACCTACGCATTCCTGCACGGCAGCTGGTGGCACATCTTCGGCAACATGTTCGGGCTGTTCGTGTTCGCCCCGGCGCTCGAACAGTACTGGGGCAAGCGGCGCTTCCTCTTCTATTATTTCGTGTGCGTGATTGCCGCGGCGCTGACGCAGATCGCCGTGCAGCACGCCACCGGCAGCCATGAACCGACGATCGGCGCCTCCGGCGGGGTGTTCGGCGTGCTACTCGCCTTCGCCATGCTGTTCCCGCGTGCGCGACTGTTGCTGATCCTGCCGCCGATTCCAATGCCCGCTTGGCTGTTCGTACTGCTTTACGGCCTGCTTGAGCTGTTCTTCGGTGTCACCGGCACCGAGCCGGGCATCGGCCACTTCGCACATCTCGGCGGCATGCTCGGCGGGGCGATCCTGATGCTCTACTGGCGCTCGCGCGCCTCGCGCGGTACTTGGCGGCCCGGTTAGCGGGAACTTTTGCGGCTGCCGGGAACTCTATGGCAGCCTGAGTCAGGAGGCGCCATGATCAAGACCGAGCAGCTGTGCAAGCGCTACCCCGCCGTGACGGCCGTCGAGGACGTCACGTTCGAAGTCCGGCCGGGCGAAGTACTCGGCTTTCTCGGTCCCAACGGCGCCGGCAAAACGACCACGATGCGCATGCTGGCCGGCTTCGTCGCCCCGACCTCCGGGCGCGCCAGCATCTGCGGTCACGACGTCGAAGACGAGCCGCTCGCCGCACGGCAATCGGTCGGCTACCTGCCCGAGGGCGCGCCGTGCTACGGCGAGATGCGCGTCAGCGCCTTTCTCGAATTCATCGCCGATCTGCGCCGTCTGCAGAGCGCACGCAAGCGCGCGCGCCTCGAATACGTCATCGAGCGATTGCAGCTCGCCAGCGTGCTCGAGAGACCGATCGAAACGCTCTCGAAAGGATTTCGGCGGCGGGTCGGACTGGCGCAGGCGATCATTCACGACCCGCCGGTACTGATCCTCGATGAGCCCACCGACGGGCTCGATCCGAACCAGAAGCACGAGGTGCGCACGCTCATCGAGGAGATGGCGAGTGAGAAGATCATCGTCATCTCCACGCACATCCTCGAAGAAGTGGCCGCGGTCTGCACGCGCGCCATCATCATCGCCCGCGGCCGGATCGTCGCCGACGACACGCCGCTTCAGCTGGCGAGCCGCTCGCGCTACCACAACGCGGTGTCGCTGCAGCTCGCCCGTGCCGAGCAGCTCGAGACGGCCCGCGCGGCACTTGCCGGGCTGGCGCAGGTCGAGCGCGTCGAGGTGACCGAGCGCGAGGCGCGCCTCACGGCGCTGCCGCGCGCCCGGGCGATGATCCTGCAGGACGTCGCGGCGCTCGCCGCGCAGCAAGGCCTGCAGCTGAAGGAGCTGCACCTGGAATCCGGGCGCCTCGACGAAGTTTTTCGCACCATCACCGCCTGATGGCACACGCTGGGGGACCGATGCGCAACGTGGCACTGATCCTGCGCCGCGAGCTCGCGAGTTATTTCGCGACGCCGTTGGCGTATGTTTTCATCATCATATTCCTGGTTCTGGCGAACGCCTTCACGTTCTACGTCGGCGCCTTCTACCAGCGCGGGCAAGCCGACCTGCGGCCATTCTTCATGTTTCACCCGTGGTTGTATCTGTTCCTGATCCCGGCACTGACCATGAAGCTGTGGGCCGAGGAGCGCAAATCCGGCAGCATCGAGCTGCTGATGACTCTGCCGGTAAAGGCGTGGGAGGCAGTACTCGGCAAATACCTCGCAGCGTGGCTGTTCACCGCGCTCGCCCTTGCGCTCACCTTCCCGATCTGGATCACGGTGAACTATCTCGGCAGTCCCGACAACGGCGTGATCTTCGCCTCCTATCTCGGCAGCCTGCTGCTCGCCGGGGGCTTCCTCGCCATCGGGTCGTGCATGTCGGCGCTGACGCGCAATCAGGTCGTGGCATTCATCCTCGGGGTTGCCGCGTGCTTCGTCCTGCTGCTCGCCGGCTACCCGATGGTGCTCGATGCGTTCCGCGGCTGGGCGCCCGAGACGCTGATCGAGGCGATCGCCTCACTCTCACTGCTGACGCACTTCCAATCGATCACACGCGGGGTACTCGAGCTGCGCGATGTGCTGTACTTCGTGATGCTGATCGGGTTCTTTCTGTTCACCACCACGGTCGCGATCGACCTGCGCAAAGCGGACTAGGAGCGCAGCATGATGAAACGCTCGACTCTGGGCTGGGGTTCGGTGGGCGCGCTCGCGCTGCTGCTCATTGGACTGACCATCATCTTCAATTACACGCTGTCGGGCGTTCAGCTCGACCTGACGCAGCATCACCTGTACACACTCTCGCGCGGCACGCGACGCATCCTTAAGAACATCCACGAGCCGATCGATCTGTACTTCTTCTACTCGCGCAAGACCGCCGACGGTATACCGCAGCTGCGCGCCTACGGCGATCACGTCGAGAACTTCCTGCGCGAGATCGCCGCGGATGCCGACGGCAAGATCCGCCTGCACATCATCGACCCGCGGCCCTACTCGGTCGAGGAAGATCGCGCCGCCGAGCTCGGCGTGCGCGGCACACCGGTCAATGACGCCGGCAGCAAGTTCTACTTCGGTCTTGCCGGCACCAACGCCACCAATGGCCGTCAGGCGATTCCGTTCTTCGATCCGCGCAAGCAGCGCTTTCTCGAATACGACATTGCCAAGCTGATCTACCAGCTCGCCCATCCGACCAAGCCGCGCATCGAGTGGTACTCGAGCCTGCCGATGAGCGGCGGGTTCAACCCACAGAGCGGACAGATGCGCCAGCCCTGGCTCGCCTACCGTCAGGCCGAGCAGCTCTATGACCTGCACACGCTGAAACCCGATGCGACGAGGATTCCGGCCGGAACGCGCGTACTCGTACTCGTCGATCCGCGGCACCTCTCGCCGGCCACCCGCTTCGCCATCGATCAGTACGCGCTCGCCGGCGGTCACATCATTGCGTTCGTCGATCCGCTGGCCGAATCGGCCGTGACGCCTGGCAGCCCACCAGCGCCCGGCGGCACCGATCTGGACCGGCTGCTCGCCTCCTGGGGCGTGCGCTTCAATCCCAACGAGGTAATTGCCGACCGATCGCTCGCGCTGAGCGTCGCCGGCGCCAACGGCACGCCCCGTCTCGATCCGTTGATCATCGGTCTCGGACGCGCGCAGATGTCGCACCGGGACGTGATCACCGACGGATTGTCGAACGTCAACCTCTCCACGGCTGGATACTTGACTGCGCTGAAGGCCGCCGGCACGAGCTTCGAGCCGCTGCTGTGGAGCAGTCCCGATGCGATGCCGGTCGCGGCGCAGTCGCTCGCCGGCCTGACCGATCCGTCGAGCGTGCTGAACGGCTTCAAGCCGACGGGCAAGCGCTATGTGTTCGCCGCACGCGTCAGCGGCGAGATCAAGAGCGCCTACCCACACGGCCCGCCCGCCGGAGTGAAGCTGCCGCCCGGCACGCACGTGCTCACTCACGCGCTGAAGCCGTTGCAGCTGATCGTGTTCGCCGACTCGGACCTGCTCTCGGATTACCTCTGGGTGCGTCATCTCGACCTGTTCGGTCAGACGATCAGTGAGGCGTGGGCGAGCAACGGCAATCTGTTGCTTAACTCGCTCGACAACC
>JAPTUI010000119.1 GCA_028067895.1 Pseudomonadota bacterium
AGCAGCGAAAGCCGCGCACGTCACAGCGCGCACTCGATGCAGCGCTGCACAATCGGCTCTATCAGCTCTCCCCTGGCGACGCCGGCTATCGTGAGCCGCCGATGCGCACGCATGCGCTCGATGCCGAGCCGGTCGAGCCGCGCGGCGCCGATGACGCCGCCGAGCATATCCAGCACGCGCTAACGCATGTTGCGCTCGCGGACGCGGGCAATGTTGACCTGAACATGACACGGTTGCGCGCCTACCTCGAAAGCGCGCTCGAACTGCTGCGCTCCGGCGCAGACGACGAGGACCCGGACGATGGCGATGATGAACTCGGGCGCCGCCTCGCCGACCGTGACGACGTCGAAGTCGGCAACCCGACCGAGGCCGAGCGCATCGTCGACGAAATCGAAGGCGAGGACCCGCCCGACCGTGAACGCTTCGGGCCGTCGATTGACCGCAAGCGCGCCCGTGACCGCAAGCGTGCCCGCGATGAAGAGCTCGGTGAAACGCCCGCCCGCTCTGCCGTGACGCGCCGAGATCCATCGGCTGCTCGGCCGGATCACCGCGACGACTTCCGCTCGATCCGCGAGGGCGGGGCCGACAGCGCGCACGGTTATGACTCGGCTGCGCTGTTCCAGACGGACAAGCGCCGATGAGCATTGCCGGTGTCGATCCGCGCGATGCGGAATGGCTTGCAGCCGAATTGGAACAGCCGACCGCGCAGCACGATGGCCCGTGTGTTGCGACATTCGCCGGCGAATTGCTCGGCGCGTTTCTCAACGCCCCCGCTGCCGAGGCTGCACAAAATGCGCTATGCCGCGAGCTGGACGCGCAAGGCGTCGACCTGCTCGCAATGAATCCGACGATGACCGTCGTCTTTACAGAGATCCACTAATGACTGAAATAACCGCCGCCGCATCCCGCCTGAACTCATCCAAAGTTGTTTGGGTCGGCTGCAAACTCCCGCACGGTATGCGCCTGCAGCTCTTTTCGCGGCCCGTAGAGCGCGATAACCCGAACTCACCCAACGCATTCAAGCCACCGCCGGTGAAGTCTGAAATCGTGTTGAAAGGCGCGAACTCACTGACAACGGAATTCTCGGTGCGCGGACTCGCGCCGCTGCGGCATGAATTCGCCGTCACGCCGGTGCCGGCCGAGTTTTGGGCGCAGTGGATCGCCGAGCACGCGGACCATGACGCGCTGCGGAACGGCTTTATTTTCGTCGGGGACCGCGAACGCGACGTGAAGGGCGCCGCAGCCGAGCGCGTCGATGAGCGCACGGGCCTCGAGCCGCTCAAGCCAGAAATGGATGGAGATCCGCGCATCGGGAGTCAGAAAGGACTGCCGCCCGAGAAGCGCATCGCACCCGACGCCGAGCGGCTTGCCGCCCTGCAGCGCGCGAACGGGAGATAATCGACATGGCTAACCGTGATTTTTCACTCGGTGCGACCTGGAAGCGGCTGCACGCCAACGGCTACGCCGCAACGTCCGCGACGCACCCGGACCGCATCGTCGACGGCAACCGGCGCCAGCGCGAGAGTTTTATCGCACTCGGTGCTCACCCGGCTGCAGTCATGTTGCACCCGACACGCGCGAACGGCGCGCAAGAGCTGCTCGAGGATTGCTCCGCCCGAGAAGTCGTTAACCTTGTACTGACGGGATACCTGCTGGCTGACGCAAAGCAGGCCAAGGCGGTAACGTCGGTGCTCGAGGAATTCCGGCTACTCGGCGGTCCCGTTATGACGGACTCTTACGGGAACCAACACCGCCCCGTGAAGTGGGCCGGCAATTGGCCGATTTTCGACGGGGAATATGCCGCGCGGCTGTGCTTCGCTGACGACGATGAAACGCTGTTGCTTCGGCACGCCATCGCGCCGGCCCGGTACCAGACGAACCGCGATATCTACGGTCGGGAGTCTCGCGCCGCACTCGATCCAATCGGTAGCCATATTCTGCCGCTCGACGGTGAATGGCGCGGCGGGAGTTTTCTCGACACGCCGCGCGACAAATTGCCGGAACTGTTCGCGGCCGACGTGGCCGCCGTTATAACCGCTGTGGAGCGCGCACGGTGGGAGGGTCGGCCGGCTGCGGCGCTGAAGGGGGCGGCCTGACATGAAACGGCAGAGCGGACCCGACACTGCAGCGAAGGACTGGCCGCCACGCTGGACGAAAAGGCGCCGCGTGACGGGGCGCCCGCTGAAGCGTGACGCGGACCCATACCGCCGACATTCCCCGGGCCGTGGTCCGCTGGATGACGACATGCGAGAAGCGCAACATGGATGAAATTGATCGCCTGACAGTTGGTGTCGGCCTGAATTCCGAGGAATTTCAGGCCGGCATCGACCGGATCATGGAGGGGCTCGACGGCTTGAAGTCGACCACCGAGGAAGCGGCCGAAGGAATGGGTGCGAGTTTTGCCACGATGGGCGAAAGCGTCGCCGGTCTAGCGCTGAAGTTCGGTGGACTGTTCCTGGCGGTGGCCGGCATCGAGGACGTGATTGGATATTTCAAGGATTTGTCTGGCGAGCTGGCGAATTTGGGATGGGCCGGCGAATACCTCGGCCAGTCGTCCGCGCAGTTGTCGAAATGGGGCGAAGTAGCGCGCCTTGCTGGCGGCCATGCGGAGGATGCCATTGCTGCCGTGCAGGGCCTGCAATCTGCGATATTTGGCCTCGAGTATCAGGGGCAGATGTCGCAGAACCTCCTGATGCTGAACCGGCTGCGCGTGGCATATCTTGATCCACAGGGACATATGCTGCCGATTGAGACCATCGCCATGAACGCGGCCAAGGCGCTACAGCAGCAGCTCCCCGGCAAAGCGAACGAGGCGATGCGCGTACAATGGGCAGCGCAGATTTTCGGCCCCGGTGGCATTGCGAATGCCGTAGGCGGCGGCGTTGAAGCGCTGCGGAAGTTCTACGGCGAGTCGTCGAAGGATCAGAAGAACATCACGCAACGGCTGATAGATTCTCAGCGCGCATTGCAGCAACAGCTCATCCAGAATTCCTACGTAATCAAGAATGATGCTGCCAAAGCGCTCGATCAGCTAACACCGGAAATCAAAGACCTGGTGAAAGTTATCCGCGACAAGCTGGTGCCGACCATTGACGACTGGATAACTGCCATCATGCCGTGGATCACGAACCCGGCGCACGCATTCAAAGAGGCCGCAACAAAAGGACCGCTCGGCATCACGCATCCGATCAATGACGTTTTTCATTTTCTGCAGTGGTTTCATGACATCGAATTTAACCACCTAGAAATTACGAATCCCGCGCTAAAAGGCATGACGGTGCCGCCCTCGGTGCGCGCCGAACTGCCGAAAAACGCCAACATCCCGCTGTTGAAGCAGTGGCACCTCGAGGAAGGCGGCGACGCTGGCGACCCGACATGGCAGAAGGCAATCTCCGCGTACCACAATATTTCGGGCGGCCCGCTGGCGACGGCTGCCGCCCCTAACGCGGAACATGCCCCCGTGCCGCGCGCCGCGTTACCGAATGCTGCGGCCGTTCATCGCGCCATCGCAACACCGGGAGCGTTGCGCCCCAGCGTTTCTCACAAGACGACCGACGCGCGCGTCACGATCAATAATCTCAACGTCAACGCGCCGAACGCCAAAGACGCCAACGAACTCATGAAAACCTCGCGGGCAGCCTGGGAATCGGCCGCGAACCGCAGCATGGAGCGCAAATTGCTTGCCGCTCAAGCGGACCCGGGGATGCAATAAAGTGAGCCGCAAGAGGCACTTCGGCTGGGCGCGGCGATTCGCGCGCAAGCTGCTCGCACTTGAACGGCGGAATGCCGTGCGGCTGCGCCGCAGCATTCGGCGGCCGTCCCCGAGGAACGCGGGCCTTCCGATCCGCTTGAGCCGGTGGCCCGCGCGCCCCGTCGAGGTTGTGCAGGTCCGACACCTGCACGATGGCCTCGCATGAGCGCACCGCGCTATCGCCTGCGCGTCGATCACTACGGCTCGGACGGCGCAGTGGAATCCGAGACACTGCCCGGATCATTCGCCACCGTGCCTCCGGCTCGAGAGGCTTGCATCCAGATGCAGTGCGACCTCGACGACGAAATGGCACCGTCGACGGTGTACGTCGTCGATGAATTCGACGTGCCGGTATACCGAGCACGCGCATTCGATCCTACGGACCATTTTGGCGAGCGTGATGGCAGACACGAAGGACCGCATCGCCGAGGCGAGCGGCGCCGGATGTCGTGAGCGGCGTAACCGTCGAGACGGTGGGCAGCCGCACCCGCGTATGGCTCGACGGCCGTCTGGTGTACGACAGCGCCGCTCAGGCCGCACCGTGTCCGCCGGCCTGCCGGTGCTGGTGGGCGAAGGTGCGGCGGCGGCTGTGCATGCAGGCGGCACGGGAATCGCGTGCCGGATGTGGTAGGCGGATCGATCCGTGACGGCCATCACGGCGGTGGCGGGGCCTCGGCGGGATAGGAAGAGCCGCCGCCCTTATGGTGGTATACTGTGCGCGTAACGTCACAATCTAGTGACGGGATAGGCTGCTGTATGGCAGCCGAGGCGGCTGGGTGAGTCTGAAAATCTATACAGTTACCTGCCAATGGGATGACGAGGCTGGTATTTGGTACGTGTCCGAATCGGACGTGCCGGGGCTCATCACTGAGGCAGCGACGGTCGAGGAGATGGGATCTAAGCTTCAGCGGATGATTCCGGAACTCCTCGAATTGAACGAGTCCCATGATCCATGCCGTGAAGTCCCATTTGAGCTAATTGCCCGCAGGCGCGAAGTGGCTGCGTGCGCCTGAGCTGCGCACAGTGTCGGACTTTGCGCCCGAATTGAAGCGGATTCTACGGGCGGCTGACTGCTACTTTGTCCGTCATGGGAACGGTGACCATGACATCTGGCGCAGCCCAAAAACAAATCGAAACTTTCCAGTCGATCACAAAATCAAGTCCCGGCACACGGCCAACGGTGTGCTGAAGCAGGCCGGGCTCGAAAAGCAATTCTGAGCGGCGCAGATGCAGAGCCGATGCCGGCCCTCCGCGCCCGGGCTGCCGCTAGACGTTCGTCGATTCTAAGTAGTTCTCGATCTCGCCGACCACTCGGTCCAGCTCCGTGACCAATGTGGCGACGCGAGGGTCCGGAGGGCTCACTGGCAGTTCACGATTCATGTGGCTCTGGAAGGAGCCCCGGGGCTGGACATGGCCCGGTCCTGACGGCGGACGTATGCGGTCGGCAAGGTCCTGGGCACGCTCTTGCAGTGCCCGCAATTCTGATTCGTGATCGGTTGATGCCTTCTGCCTCTGCTTACGGCCGCCCATACCGCTGTAGCAGGTAACCGCTGATCCGTCCGGCGGTTCCCCGAAGCTCATTGGCGATCTGCTGAAGTTCACCGTCTACCTGAACGCCGCCAGCAGGGAGGAAATCCCGGGCAGGAGCAATCTCTCCTGCAAGCGCCTTCACTTGGGCCGCTATCTCCCGCACTCGCTCTGGTGTCATCTCGCCCTCCCATCGGATCGGAAATCCGCTGCTCGCCGCCGATCACTCAGTGCAAATTCAGTGCAGTAGCTTACTCCGCAAGGCACCTTGGCGCGCAAGTCGCCTCGGTGGACACTGCTCAGAACATTTAAAGTATCAATGACTTAGGCGCGTACCCGAGGAGCGGCGGAGAGTAGTCAAGAGTAGGGCATTCGTCTTTTAATCCGCTGGTCGAGGGTTCGATTCCCTCACGCCCCAATTGAAGCGCTCAACAGAAACATTAGGCCGTGAGCGGGTTCGCTGCCGGTCTGCCGGCGAGGC
>JAPTUI010000203.1 GCA_028067895.1 Pseudomonadota bacterium
CGTTGCTTGGCCATCCAGCAATCATGCCAGATTTTCCGGTCAAGCCAAGGCCAGAAAAGCCTATGAATACCGGAGCTTTCGCCTCTCTATCCAACAATTTCACCCACACTAAACCCGGAAGAGCCCAAAAAAGGGTCTTGGCTGGCGGGGCATGGCCCACTCTTTCCCAGCAAGCCCTCGCAGCAAGCCGGTTCAGTTTGCTGAAACTGACACAAAACGGTCGATTTTCGACCCCCGTCGGCAGCAAGCCCCCGCGCCCGACGGGGGCGCGTGGAGGCGACGTGGAGGCAGTGCGTTACGGACGCCGCACCCGGCCGCCGCCGGCGCGCGCCCCTTCAACCCCCATCCGTCACGCTCAGTTGCGGGGCAACCTGACAGGCTCGGCCGCCGGCTCAACGGCTCCGTCGATCAGCACGCCGCCGTCGTTCAGCAGGGGCAGGCCGAGGTGCTGGCGCCTGAGCGCCGCCATGACCGCGAAGGCGTCTGTACCCATTGGCACCACCCACCACCCCTTCAACTCTTTTTCGATGCTGGCCGCCGCCCGATGTAACTGCCGGGACTCGGCCACTAGGTCGAGGTTCTCCGGGTTCGCCCCGCCGGCTGCCTCGATGAGTGTGGTCACCTCCTCGAACCTACACCGGATCGCCGCCAGTCTGCGCATCTGCGCCACCGCGTCTGGCCGGTCGAGCAGCTGCGGATGTGCCGCTCGAATCTTGCGCAGCTCGCGTGCAACCGTAGGACTGAGGAGTTTTCGTGCTCGTTTTGGCATGGCCCGATTCTTGCATTGTTCGGCACATCAGCGCAAGATTCTGCACATGGAAGCAGCGTTTACGACAGACTCCACCAACCACCGGCAGCCCATCCCCCGGATGGCCGTCAGCGTACCCGAGGCCGCCGCGTCGCTCGGTCTATCCATCCGTTCAACTTGGACGCTAGTCAGTACCGGCCGGCTGCGTTCTATCCGCGCTGGCCGTCGCGTGCTGGTCCCAACGGCTGCGCTCGGCGAGTTCATCGCCGCCGACCTTCGACCCATTCATTCATCGGAGCCACAACATGCCGACTGATGACCCCCGTCTCTTTATGCGCCTGCCGGATGCGGCCGTGGGCGCCGCGTTCGAGCTGCTGCGCAACCAGTGCGAAGGTGCACCCGGCTACGTCCCGCCGCCGCCTGCGGACGATCCGATGAAGGCCATCCGTGTGCACGTCAAGTCGCTGAACCGCGAGCAGCTCGAAGCCGCATATAAAGAGTGCACCAAGAAGCTCTCCGCACCCGTGGTCCACCGCGCCACCGACACCATGCGGCAGCTCGCCATCGGTGGCGGCCACCCCGGTGCCGCGCAGATGAATCGCCTGATGCGCTCGCTGGGGAGGGGACATCGTGTCAACTTCAACTTCCTGTGTTGTTTGCGGCACTGAGTTCACCCCGAGCCGCCGGGATGCACGCTATTGCAGCGGCAAGTGCAGACAGGCCGCGCTGCGTGATCGCGAGAAGACCGATTGCAGCGTGCGCATCGGTGGCTTGGTTGCGCCGGTCGAGCGGTTCGAGGCCGAGCGCACCGCATTCGGCGAAGTCGGCCACGCTACGATTCAACTTGCCACATTGCGCGGTGTCCCGCAGCGAGACGCTGCGCAGCGCATGTACGTCGAGCTGTACGTTGGCGATGCGCTCGTGTGGGCAGGCGATGTCACGTGCATGCGCCGCGACCTGGGCAGCGGCGCCGCCGAGATCGAGGCCGAGGACTTGATGGGCCGACTCGCAGAGCTGACCGTCGCCGCCGGCTGCATGCAGCATGCGGATGCGTACCAAACAGCGGCAGCGTGCGCAGCAGATGCCGGGTTGCACTACACCCCGCCGCAGTCACCCGCGCACCCCGTGCCGCTGCGCCTGGCTGCCGAGGCCGATGATGTAGCCGGCCCAGCAAGCGCTCGCGATGTCCTGCTGTGGGCCAGCCGCGTCACCGGCGAGCGCTTCGCTGTACTCAACGACGGCACGTTGCTATTCGGCGGGCAGCCGGCTGCTCCGCGTGCGATCACGCTCGCGACCGGTACGCTCACGATGTTCGAGCGCAATGCGCCCGTTGCCGCCGTCGTTTGGTCAACTCCGCAACTGGGCATTGGCAACTCCGGGATGCTCCGCAGCAGCCGCGTCTGCGACGTGCCGCCGGGCGTCGGCTGCTATCACTTCCCGCTCCATGGCCGCCGTGAAGTCGAGCTTGCGGGCATCGCCGAGCGCCTCGGTGCGCAGATTGCGCGTGGCGTCGTGCAGGTGGAGGGCGAGACTGGGGACACCCAACCTCAACCTCATGACCTTGTGCTGGTGAAAGGTGTCAGTGGCCCGCTGCTCGTGACCCGCACCCTTCATCGCTTTGATTCTGGCGTGCTGTCGCTGTGGTTCGAGGCCACGCACTTCCCGCCGCCGCCGCGCGTGCCCTCGGTGATCGGCGCAGCCGACTCGACGCGCTGCGCGTGGCCCGGCTCGGTGCCGCCTGCGCAGCCGGTGGAGGTGGCTGCATGACCGTTGATGTAACCCGGCTGCCGGAGCTAACGGACGAAACCCCGTGCGACCGTTGCCCCAACTTCAACAAGTGCGCAACCCAGTTGCTGGCCTGCTCGGCGTTCTCGATGTTCGTCAATTCTCGCCGCTGGCGCAACGCAACTCGTGTGCCAAGCGCCGAGCAATTCGCAGCGATCTACAACAGTGGCCGCGCGCGTGATGAGGATGAGTTGATCGAATTTCGCAAGCGCGTGCGCAGAACACACAACGCACATGGCACGCGCCCAGGGCGCAAGCCCCGCGCGATGGAGACGACATGTTCACAGTCATTGTAACCGCCAGCGTCACGGTAGCGGTCTGCGCGCTGCTCGCGATGGCGTTTTGGCTGGGCATTCGGCATGAGCGGCGCCGGCAGCAGATGCTCGCGGACTGGCTGGCTGCGCAGGCCGAAGCAATCGCCGATGCCGAGGGCGCCAGCGCCATGCCGCACTTGCCGACGCGGGATGAAATTGAGAAGCAATTCATGCGGCAATCGGATGCCGCCAATTTGAGGCCGCTGTGAAGCGCACTACGTCACCGCAGATCATCCGGCTTCGCCGTGCTGCTGGCACGGCCGGCGCCTTCACCTACGGCAGCGCGCTGGGTGCCGCGCGCCCGCTGCGGGGTACGCCAGCGCCGATGGCGACCAAGCCCAAGCGTGCTCGCTTCGCATCGGTGCGCACCGCGCTAATCAAACAGGCGGCGCGCAAGCGCAGCTTTTAGCTGGAGGATATTACAATGGCTTACGTTGAACGTAACCGGCGCCGTTTGCAGCCGATCATCGTGAAGGACACGGAGGGCATTGCAACCGCCGCAGTGCCGGGCGACCGTGCCATCACCGAGCAGTACGGCCGCCGCGTGGAGGGCCGCCGCAGCGCTGGCGATGCGGGCGATGCCGTGGCTGGGCAGTGGGGTGGCAGGCCCGGGCCGAGCCGGGGCAACCGTTAACCCCTCGCCCGTGATGCCATGCTCGACCGGGACCGCTACCGCCCTCGCGACTGCGCTACGGTGCTGGTGGTCGTTGCCGAGCTGCATCAGCGTGGGCTCAGCGCGCGCGACATCGCCGAAGCCCTCGGGCTGACGGAGCACGCCATGCGCCAGATGTTAGGCGAGCAGCCGGCAGCGCAGGAGCAGGGTGCGGCATGAGACGGCAGCATTACAGACTGCGAGCGGATCGGTACGGGCGCGGGGGCAGTGTCATCTCGCGGCTGCTGCCGCCCGTGTTCGATGGATTCGCGCAAGGCGTTGCCGATGCTACGCGCGAGCAAGCCCACTTTGACTCCCCGAGGCGAGCCGGTGACGGCTTTTGTCACTGACAGTGCGGGGGCGCCAGTTTGGCGCATTGACGCGCTCGATTCGCAGCTGGTGGCGGACGTCGCGCTACATTTGCATCTCAGGCGTTCCACCAGTCCGAGAGTTTTTTCAGATATCCCCAAGCTGGTGCCACGATCTCGAGCTCGGCAAAGCGTTGCGCATCGGAACGCCCTGTCAGGATAGACCTGGCGACCCGAGTGAGATCCAGCGGGTTATTGACGCCGCCAACCTCCATGATCGTCGTATGTCCCGCTTCCAATGCGATTCTTCGAGACGTTTGGTTGTGATCCCCGAATGGGTAGGCCAGTGAGGTCACCGTGCCGAGCTTTGCAGTTAGGCACGACAGCGCCTGACCGATAACCTCCTTCTGGCGAATCGCATCCAGAGTGGCCATGTTGGGATGGTTGGTCGTGTGATTACCAAACGTGATTCCGCCGTCGATCATTGCTGCAATCTCGGACCAGTCTAGGTGCATTCGCGGGTGCTCTGAACCTGTCAGTCCGGTGGCTTGGCGCAGTTCTTTGAGCAGCAGGTCGACCCGAATCGGGTCGTAGCGGCTTCTCATGAGGTCGAGTAGGGTCCCCACGGGCAATTCTGGATCACATCCGAGCGAGCGGGAAATCAGGGGCCGAGCCTGTGCGCCCCTTGAACGGAGGAGGTAATTAAACTCGTTGATCCAGATCCACTGGTTCGTCCCGACCACATCCGTTACGAGGTAGACGGTCGCGGTCATCCCAAATCGCAATAGGATCGGAAAGGCGTGTTCATACACCGAACGGTAGCCATCGTCGAAAGTCAGGACGACCGCCTTCTCTGGAACGCTGCTTGTTTCGAGTGCCGACAGCGGGACGACGTTGTAGTACCGCTGCAGGAACGCTAGATCCTCTGCGAATAATTCAGGAGTCCTGTTCGATCCGAGGCCCGCGATACCTGCGCTCTCGACGGGTTCGCACGCGTGATAGAGCAGCACCGTAGGTGTCCGCCGTCCTAACCAGATGACCAGGTGATGAAGACGGCAAAAGTATATAACCAGCCCAACGGCCAGTAAGACCTTGCGTGCCATACGCTTCATGGCGTTTGCGCGCCAAAGCCTGATAGGAGGCCTTGGGCGAGTGCCTTACGGACGCGGAGTTCGGCCGCCACCGTACGATCCGCAAAACGGTACTCACGGCCCTGTTTGAGATCCTGTTCGACTGGCCGAGCGGTGCCCGCCGCTAGTTGCGCGATCGCATCTACAAATATCGCGGCCCCCGCCTTCACGGTCTTGAAAAACAGGGTAGCCTCATCATCACCTTGCGAGATCGGAGTGCGGCACGTGGCCAGGATCGGTCCTGCATCCAGACCTTCGCTGAGCAAGTGCGCCGTCGCGCCGATCCATTCCGGCTCGCGATTGTGAAGCGCCCAGAACACAGTGTCGGAACCCCGGTATCTTGGTGCGATTCCAGTGTGGAGGTTGACGATTCCACGGCTGGCGATCCTTATCACGCCTTGCCGAATGACTCCGGTGCCGTAGACAGCGATGATGTCAGGGCGGAGTTCCGCCAGTGCACGGAGACATTCGGGACCATTGTGACTAGGGAAAACGCGAAGGAGGTCTTGGCGGGGCAAGACCCAACCAGTGGGGTCCGAAAACAGCACAGTTTGCGCGGCCACCGCAAGACGATCCGACCGACCCACCGTACGCGCGTACAACTTGCTTGCAATGCGCGAAACGATTTGCGTGGTGGTATAGCGACGTCGATACGAGCGCACTCTGGTCAGCAGAGACTGCCTGGGCGGGGCGGCGATGATGGCGACCGTCCCGCCTGCCCCCGGGGCACGCTCGTCGGCACCTGTTCGATTGCCGCGCTCGGCATCGTCGAGGGCTTGGTGGATCACCTCCCGCAGGAGGCTGA
>JAPTUI010000005.1 GCA_028067895.1 Pseudomonadota bacterium
CTCGAGGTCGGCGCGGGGGTGGGGAGGCGCTGCGCTGTCTCTCCGGCCAGTTTCACCCTGATCACCCTGATCACCCTGAGGTCCAAAACTCCGTAGTTTTGGGCCGGTTCTATAGAGTTTCTGGGCTCAGGGTAGTCAGGGTGACAGGGTAAAATCACGAGGCTACTCATTGGCGTCTTCCTCCCAACCTGGTGCCACTGGCCGAGTGTCCCCAACCCAAAATTGATACCGTCGGATGACCCTCCCTGTTCGGAGCGGATCGGGGTGCTCGTGCCGGGTCACGTGCACTGTGTCGATCAGGATCTCGTTGTCGTATGCGTCGGCGTAGCACTTCCCGAGGAGCTTGCCGACGTACTGGCGACGCTCCTCCTCGGTGAGCTCGCTGCGGCACCCTGGCAGCTCTATCGGCTCCTCGGCGCAGAGCTCGGCGATGGCCGACGCGCTGAGCAGCTCGCCCAGCCGGTGCGTCTTGACCACGGCGAGGGCCACGGCTCGCAGCCAGCCGAGAGCGGGGCTGCCGGCGCGTTCAACGGCCTCCTGGTGGCCGTCGAGCAGCGGTGGAAGGTCGAAGATGCCTTGAACGATCCAGTCGAGGGCGCCGACCCACTCGCGGAAGGTGTGCTCGGTTTCGAGCCGCGGTGCGCCGGCCTCGTGCCACTCGCGGATGACGGCGTGGACGCAGCCCAAGTAATATGCTTGCTTGGCGCGGACGTGCTCGAGCAGGCCGCCTTCGGGGAACTTCTTGAATCCGGCTGCCGGCCTGTGCTTGAGTAGCCGGAAAATCATCAGCCGGTTGGCCAGGTCCAGCGTTGCCTCGATGCCGTTCGAGGTGATCGAAAAGACCGTGCGCCGGATGCTGACCAGTACCGACGGCTGGTATGGCACTCGGACGGATACCTGATCGTCGGCGGTTAAGATCGCCTCGAGGTGCTGACTGTCGATTCGACCGCGCACGTTATCGAACGTGACGAACAGCGCGGCACGTAGGAGCTGCGCGCCGACATCCTCATCAAGCGATCCGACGCCACCGTTGCGCCGGCCGAGCGGTATGGGAGCCTCTGCGTAGATGGCCTGTTGGACCCTTAAGAAGTATCCCTTGCCCGCCTGACTCGAATCGGCTTCAACGCACGTCATCAAGGCGTGGCCTGGAAGTAGGCCACCGGATCGGATGGCAGGCCCGATCAGCGCTGCCATCGCGCGTGATTTGTCTGGCGGCGTGGCGAACTTGAAATCATCGAGGAGCGCCAAGAGTTCGCGCGTCGCCTCGTCGATCTCCACTATCGGCGGCTGCGCGTCACCTTGGACGAGTATGCCGCCGCCGTCAGGGTGGTAGCCGGCCCCAAGCGTCACGAGCGCTCCGTCTCGCTCGACGAGCACGGGCGTCTTGGAGACCATCGCGATGGGCGGCAGGAACTTGCTGGCCTCGAGGGTGAGCAAGAGCGCTTCGGCGTTATCACGAGAGCAGCGCTTGGGAAGGAGCGCAAAGCCTCCATGATGCAAGGTCTTGACCGCGACGACGCGGCGGCCGTAGCCGTCGAGCCTCGAGCGCAGCGAGCCCGCCGTCATGGGTTCGAGGCGCCCGGCTTTGAGCTCGAGCACCACGCCATCGCGGATGAACGCCTCGCGCCGCTCGGCCAGAAGTCTGAACAGCCGCCGAGCAGAATAGGGAAACGGCACCCAATCGTTCGGGAGGATGATCTCGCATCCGGTGGCGGCCTGGACCAGCGCGCGCACGTCCGGCTCCATGCCACCGACATAATCCGCATCGTCGGCCTCTGATCCGGTCTGAAGGGTTGGGATCTCCGGGAGTACGGCGGCGTTCATTTCGTTTCTCTTTGTTCGGCGCTCGGTGCATAGCGCATTGCGCTTGCGGCGATCTGGCGCAACTCCGCGTCTTCCATCTGAGGGTCACAATGGTCGGCGTTGGTTGCGCGCAGGCACTCTAAGATCGCGTTGAATTCGAGTCCGAATCGCCGCAGCAGACATGCCAGCGCGAACAATGTTGCGTTCCTCTGACCAGCCGCGATGGTCATATGTCCATCAGCGTCCGGTGTCGGTCGAGGTCTGTTGCGCTTCGCGAGGATTCGCTCGAGGAGTGAGGCAGGTGCTTGTGCGATGGCGAGATTTTTTGCGATTACGTACTGCGCGCCATTCACTGTTGACCCTGGCGCGACAACATAACCGCCGTTTCCGCGCCAGTCGATGCCTGGTAGCAGATCGGTGCCGATGGTGACGCCCTCGGCGCCGGAGAATCGGAAATAAAGATGCCAGCCGCCGCCGGCCGTCCGCACGCTGAAAGTTTTTGGCAGCTCGAGCGAGCGGAGCGAGTCTAGCCACGCGGTTGTCTTGCGCGGATCAATATCTACGGCGAGCAGCCCACTGCGCCGGCCGGTGGCAATGCCGATGTTGGCCTTAGGATACTCGCGCCACCATTCCTCGATGCGCTTTAGGTCTAATGTTGCATCGAGACATCCTCGACCGCCACGCTCGCGCGGAATCGCTGGAATTTTGCTGTTTTCCGCGAGCGGGAAGATCGGCCAGCCTTGGCGCGCGTAGTGCAGTGCGAAGTCGATCATGTCGCCCCCTGCTTCGCGCGCTCCTCCACGATCTCGCGCAGATTCTCGAGCATCGCGGCCTTCCAGGCGTCGAGGCTCACGTGCATACCTTCGTAGGGCGAGATGACCGCGCCGTCCGGGCAGAGTATCCCCCACCATCCAAACGGCTCGTCCGGGCAGATGGGTTCGGCACTGAGCGCGCCGGGCGCGATGCGCCAGGCGAGCACCGGCATGCGGCATACGGTGCCATCCTCGAGCATCGTGATAGTGAAGTAACCCGGCGCGGACGGGATAGGCGGCGTCATCCGCAGAGGGTCGAAGTTAGGATCTGTCGCAGTCGTGATGCGAGCCTCGCCGGCGGCGTTGAGGTATTCGATTTCCGTCCGCATCCCCTTCGGCTCGGCGTTGGTCCAGCGTTGGGCAATCCGCACCACGCGGTCGGCGGAGATGAAGCCGGCGGTGGTTTCGATGAATGTGCTCACGGCCACACCCCTTGCTTGATGCCTGTGCCAGCGTCGAGCGCGGCCCGAATTTTTGTGAGGGTTTTTTCGACCTCCCGCGGATTGCCGCGTTCGGCCAAGATGATAAGGTCGTTGAAAATCGCAAGGCATCGCGCGAAGCCCTGGAAAACAAGGCTGTCCGCGCATGCGTCGCACAGCATTTTTTTATCGGTCGGGTTGCCGATGACCACGGCGAAAGATCCAGGCTCGAAGGTGTCACCGCAGCCGGCGCAACGGGTCGGCGCGACCAAGACGTTGGCGCAAATGTAAATCTCCGGCGTGGGCTCGCGCGTGGCGGAGTGATATGATATGGTCTGCATTGTCGTGATCCTCAGCGAGAGGCGCGTTTCCGTAGCAGGGCGCGCCTTTCGCTTTTATGGGGTTGGGGTCAGGCGGCGGCGTTCTCGGGAGTGCGGCGTGTGGACCGATCAACTCGGCGAGTCGCGAGCCACTGGTCAAGGTCCGCAGGGTCGTAACGAACGGCTCGGCCGATTTGATACCAGGCCGGCCCTGGCGTTCGGCCGCCGACATGACCGCGACAACGGTCCGCGCGCAGGAAGGCCACGCTGACGCCGAGCCGGCGGGCGGCCTCGCGTTCGTCTATTAAGGTTGCCGGGGATTGCATCGGGTGACTCCGTGTGTTTCAAACTACGGAGTAATAAGACCACCCCTATCGGCGCATTTCGGAGCAAAAAATGTCGGGTAAACGACTTTTTTCAGGCAGCCGAAAGCCGCCGGCTGTCCACCGGAGCAAATCAGGCGGAAAAATGTCGGGTTATCGAGGGCGCCGGGTTCGATGTCGCACACGCTTGTCCTTCAGCGCACGCTCGATGGTCCTGATGTTCACGCCCGTGGCGTCCGCGATCTGCTGATCTGATAGGCCCGCGGCGTGCATCTGCAGAATGGCGGCATCCCGTGCCGCTCCGTGCGGTTCGACCAGCTCAGGCGGTTTTTGGCTGAATGCACCCATCCATGCCGCGGGGTCACCGTAATAGTGAGTAACCTCTCGACCTTCACTGTCGCGCTCAGTGTGCGCGATGAGCTTCGCGACTTTCTGGGGCTTGCTGGGCTTCGGCTTGTGGGGCTTCCGGAGCAGGCGCAGTAGATTCTTTCGGTTCGCGCCGCGCGGTGGGTGCTTCTCTGGGATCGGCTGCAGGATCTTGCCCTTGATGGTCTCCCTGGGGCGGTATTTCGTGCGCACCCTAGCGCGGAATTTGAGGATCTCGTCGATGACGTCGGGGTGCTTGCGTTTCACGGCCGCACCAGCTTGGCGACTGCCTCGGCTTTTTGGTCAGGCGCGAGGTGTGCGTATCGAAGTGTCATCGCCATTGAGCCGTGGCCGAGCAGCTCGCGGACCGTATTGAGCGGCACCCCGGCCTGCACCAGCCGCGATGCGAAATGGTGCCGCAGGTCGTGCCACCGAAATGCGGTGATGTGCGCCCGCTCGAGCAGCTTGCTCCATGCCGTTTTGAACCCCGTGTCAATCGGGAACAGCCGTTCGCCGGCAGGCGCTTGCTCTTTCCAGTGTCGCAGCACCTCGAGCGCTTCATCGTTCAACGGTATATGACGGGTCTGCCCGGCCTTCGCGGTCGCACCCTCGATGGTCAACTGTCGGCCTTTCATGTCCACGTTGGCCCACCGCAGCGCCAGCAGCTCGCCGCGGCGTATCCCGGTATTCATGCTGAGCAGAACGGCCGCGGTGAGATGGTCGCCGAAGTAGGGCAGCGGCGGGAGCTGGTCCTGTTTGCGCTCGCGGCGCCAGCGGTTCGCGGACTCACGGGCCTTGCGCATCTCCGCGTCCCGCTCGCTGAGCGCCTCTCTGAGACGCTTTTCCTCGGCCGCATCTAGATATCGCACCTTCGGTGATCGGTCGATACGGGGCCGCTCGATGCGGCGCATGGGCGTCTCGGCGAGCTTGCCAAGTCGTACTGCTCGGGTGAGCACAGACGAAAGGGCATCGAGGTCCCGCCGGACGGTCGAGGGTTCGATCCCCTCGTTGATGCGCTTCAGGCGCCAGTTCTCGATGTCCTCAACGCTGATTTCCGCGAGCGGTTTCCCATACCAGCGCTTGAAGTGCAGACCGAGGCGCCACAGCGTGCCCTCGGCGGTCCGCGGCCGGTGTGCACGTACCCACGGCTCATATGTCTCTGAGATGAACTGGCCGAGCGTCAGGCCATCGGTGGTGTCGAGGCCCTCGAGAGGATGGCGTGCGTGCACGACGTTGCCGAGTATCTTCTGGCATCGCTCGCGCGCTTCGTCGGGCGTGAACTCGCCGACCTTGCCGATGACCTGGATGCCGCTGCGGCCCCACCGCGCGTAGTAGGACCGGACGCCCGACGGCTGTACGCGTAGCGTGAACCCCGGGAGCCTGGAATCGGCGATGGTGAAGGGCTTGGCACGCGGCTGCGCCGCCTTGGTGGTGAGGAGCTTGGCGCCGATGATTGCCTTCATGCTGACCGCTCACTTGCGAACGTTTATAAACGCAAGTAGAGTATACAGCCGTGGTAGCACGTAGCAATAGGTAGCAGAGTGTATTGAGCACAGAAAGCCGAGAAAACCAGCGTTTTCGTGCTCGTGAGCGACAAGTCGTTGAATCTTTTGGAAAGCGGGAAGGGTGCGCAATTCGCCTTCGCAATGCGAAGGTCCGGGGTTCGATCCCCCGCCGCTCCACCACCAACCCTT
>JAPTUI010000150.1 GCA_028067895.1 Pseudomonadota bacterium
GCGAGAAACGTCGTCCCGCCGAAGTGCCCGATGAACACCTGCACGCCCCCGCCGGTGCCCGGGTGGTGCTGCTGGACGTCGACCTTCAGCACCCAGCGGAATTGCCCGGGGCGGTTCACGACCGGGAGGCGGAACAGATCCGGACATTCCCACACGCCGCGGGTGTCCCCGGCGGGACCGAAGTTGCCCGTGTGCCGCCAGGTCTTCAGATTCTTCGAAGTATAGAAGGAGATCTCCCGGGCGGCGGCCCGCGAGACCACCATGATCCACTCGCGCCGCGGGGCGTACCAGAACACCTTCGGATCGCGGAAATTGCGCAGTCCGATGTCGAGCACCGGGTTGCCGGCGTACTTGTGCCAGGTGTACCCGCCATCGGTACTGTAGGCGAGGTTCTCGGTCTGCGGCCCCGGTCCATGGCGCGGATTGGCGGTGTAGATCGCCACCAGGGGTGCACGAGTGCCGACGCCAAAGCCACTGGTGTCGTGCCAGTCAACGACCGCGCTGCCGGAGAAGATCATCGAGCGGCGGCCCTGCGGGATGGCCACCGGTAACTGCCGCCAGTGCAGCAGGTCGCGGCTGACGGCGTGTCCCCAGCTCATGTTGCCCCAGCGCATGCCGTAGGGGTTGTACTGGAAGAACAGGTGATACCAGCCGTGGAAATACACCAGGCCGTTCGGATCGTTCATCCAGTGCCGTGCTGGAGTGAAATGCACCTGCGGACGATAAATCTGGTCATACCCAGAGGTGCCCGCGATCGCCCGCGCCCCTGCGGCGCCAAAGACCAGCAGCAGCGCGCCCACCGCCACCGGCGCCCCGCGCCGCTCACGCCCGTTCAAGGGCCTTCTCCATGTCTTCAAGGCGCACCCGGCGCGTTTCCGGGAAATACCGCGTCACCACGACCAGCTGCACCACCATCATGACGGCGAAAAAGACGAACGGCAGCCCCTTCGAATAGGCCGCAGCGATGGGAAAGAACGTGGCGATGATCGCATCCATGCACCAGTGCGTGGAGGCACCGAGGCCCTGACCGCGCGAGCGCACCTCGGTGGGAAAGATCTCGGCGATGTACACCCAGATGACCGCCCCCTGGGAAAACGCGAACGAGGCGATGAACAACACGAGCATCCACAGCAGCCAGTGCTGGTGTGTCCCGGAGAGCTCGATGTAGGCGGTGGCCGCGAGCGAGACGATCAGGCCGAGCGAACCGACCTTGAGCAGCGTGCGCCGCCCGAACCGATCGATCACCGCGAGCGCGAGCAGGGTGAAGGCGAAGTTGGTGGCCCCGATGAGCACCGCCTGAGCGGCGGCCGACACCCGACCGAAACCGGCGGCGGCGAAGATGTCGTTGAGGTAGTAGAGAATGGCATTGATGCCCGAGAGCTGATTGAAGGCGGCGATGCCCATCGCGAGCAGCATCGGTCGGGCGTGCCGCCGCCAGGAAAGCCGCGCCAGGGCGCCTGAGGCCGATCGATCGGCGCGGGCGTAACGTTCGAGCTCGGCAGCGACATCCGGGACGCCGATGCGGCCCAGCACATCCGCCGCCTCGGCGGTGCGTCCGCGGACCGCGAGCCAGCGCGGACTGTTCGGAATGGAGAACAGCTGCACGCCGAGCAAGGTCGCCGGGAACACCGCCACGAGGAACTTCCAGCGCCAGGCGTCCGGAGCGGCGAGGTGCACTCCGATCAGATAGTTGCTGAGGTAGGCGACCAGGATGCCAAAGACGATGTTGAGCTGGAACACGCCCACCAGCGCCCCGCGCCGCTCGGCCGGCGCGATTTCGGCCAGGTACGTCGGGGCGAGCACGGTCGAGGCGCCGATCGCCAGTCCGCCGAGCACCCGCGCGGCAATGAACAGCGGCAGAGTCGGTGCGGCGAAGCTGCCGAGCGCCGAGAGCAGATACATCGCCGCAATGACGCGCAGGCAGTTGCGCGCCCCGAATCGGTCGCCGGGGTACCCGGCGAGCAGCGCCCCGACGAGCGTCCCCCACAAAGCACTCGATACGGTCCAACCCAGACCCGCAGGGTTCAACGCGAACGTCACCGCGAGCCCGTGGGTCGCACCGGCGATGACCGCCGTATCGAACCCGAACAACAAACCGGTGAGTCCGCCGACGAAGATGCCCTTGGCGAGAACCGCGTTCATCGAGCCCCCTGTCCTGTGGAATCTCACTCGGAGCGGCCGGGCCGCACCGGCGTCTCGGTCAGCATGATCACCGAGGTCGGCGCCACGTCAAAGCGGACCGCACGTGTCGCCACGGGTAGATCCCGATGGCGCCACAGGTCGCGCAGCCGCAGCGGCAGGTACTCCGGCAGGCCGAGTTCGGCCCAGGTGAGGCGGATGCTGAGCGGCTCAGCGCCGCGGTTCAGCAGCACCACCGCTTCGCGACCGCCGGTAAGCGGACGGACCCAGATCTCGGCAGCTCCGTGGCGGTACACCGGCCGGCCCTCGATGCCGAGCCGGTCCTGGTCGACGGCGATCACTTCGCGGTTGGTGAGGATCGCTCGAGTCTGCGCATCCATGTGCGCCAGATCATTGCCGGCGATGAGCGGCGCGGCGAGCAGGGCCCAGAGGCTGAACTGGGCCTGGTATTGGGCCTCGCTCATGCCGCCGTTGCCGATCTCGAGCATGTCCGGATCGTTCCAGTGCCCGGGTCCCGCATAGGGCGCGAGCCCGACCTGCCGGTCGAGGATATTGAGCATCCCGAGGGCGAAGCCGTGGTGGCCCCGCCAGGCATCCCAGATGTCCGGCGTCGTGCGCCAGAGATTTCCACCGGCGGCCGCGCCCCAGCGCCAGGGCTTGCGCACCCCCCAGTCGCACAGGCTGAAGACGACCGGCCGGCCGGCGGCGCGCAGCGCATCGGCCATGGTCGCGTAGGCGGTGCGGGGACGCTCGCCACCGCTGTTGCACCAGTCGTACTTGAGGTAATCAACGCCCCAGCGCGCATAGGTGAGCGCATCCTGATACTCATGGCCGCGGCCCCCGGGTCGGCCCTGGCACGTCTCGGCACCCGCGTCCGAATAGATCCCGAACTTCAGTCCCAGCGAGTGGACGTAATCGGCGAGTGCCTTCATGCCCTTCGGGAAGCGCTTCGGGTCGGGATGAATGTTGCCATGGGGACCCCGTGTCCCCTGCCAGCAGTCATCAATGATGACGTAGCGGTAACCGGCGGCCTTCATGCCGGAGCTCACCATGGCGCGCGCCTCGCGCTCGATGAGCGCCGCGTTCACATGGCAGCCGAAGTGGTTCCAGCTGTTCCAGCCCATCGGCGGGGTGAGTACGAGCCCGTTCGCCGGCCGCGCATAGAAGTGCATCGGCTCACTCGCCTGCCCCATCGGCACCCCGAGCACCCCAACGGCCAGCACCATAGCGGCCAGCGACAATGACTTATGCATCGATCCCCCCCTCATGACCCGTCAGGAATTGCGGCAATGCCGCGCAATGTAGTCTTGGTGGGTCGGCATGCCGAGCGCGGCCGCATTCAAGGTTCGGCGCAACTGCTCGAGATACGGCACGGCATCGAAGGTGCGGTACTCGAGCAGAGGGTCCTGGCGCTCGGGCCAGTTCATCTGACCGATGTGCACCGCGAGCCAGCTGGTCGGGCCGAAGATGTCCATCTCGCTAGGCAGGATCCGTCCGAACCGGCGGAAATGCTCGATCTTGTACTGCAGGCTCTCCGGCACCGTCATCTGCGCGCAATAGCGCCACAGTTCCCCATCGGTGCGGCTGTTCAGATGGTAGTGCAGGATGATGAAATCCCGGATGCGCTCGAGCTCCGCGTTCGCCACGCGGTTGTACTCGCGGATCACGAGCGGATCGAAGTCCCGGTCGGGGAAGTAGGCGATGAGTTTGGAGATTCCCGCCTGAATCAGGTGCAGCGCGGTGGACTCCAGCGGCTCGAGGAAGCCGCTCGAGAGGCCGATGGCGATGACGTTCTTGTTCCAGTGCACCCGGCGTCGCCCAGGGGTGAAGCGGATCAGCCTCGGCTCTGCGAGCGGCGCACCGTCGAGATGGCTGAGCAGAACCTCGGCTGCCTGCGCATCGCTCATCCACTGCGAGGCGAACACATGGCCGTTGCCGGTGCGATGCTGCAGCGGGATGCGCCACTGCCAGCCGGCGGTGTGGGCCTGCGAGCGCGTATAGGGCGGCAGGTCGGTCCGCGCGCTAGGCACCGCGAGCGCACGATCGCACGGCAGCCAGTGCGACCAGTCCTCGAAGCCGCTCGCGAGCGCCCCCTCGATCAGCAGCGCGCGCATCCCGGAGCAGTCGATGAACAATTCCCCGCGCACCTCGCGGCCGTTCTCCAGGCGGATCGCCTGCACGAATCCGCTCTCGGGGTGCTGCTCGACCGCCACCACCTTGCCCTCGATGCGCCGCACGCCGCGGACCTCGGCGTACTCGCGTAGGAATTTCGCGTACAGGTGCGCGTCGAAGTGATACGCATAGAGATAGGTCGAGCGCACATTGCGCGGATCGGTCGCCGGATGCTCGAAGCGCCCGGCCCGCGCGGCCGCCCAGGCCATGCAGTACTCCTCGAGCCCCCCGGCCTGGCCGGCCGCCCGGGCCCGCAGCCAGTGATGCTGCAGCTGCACCAGATCGAACGGCCGCCCGTAGCTGCCGAAGGGATGAAAGTAGCGCTGCCCGAGCCGCGCCCAGTCGATGAACTCGATGCCGAGCTTGAACGTCCCCTGGGTGCGCCGCAGGAACTCCTCCTCCGCCACGCCGAGAATGTCGTTGAAGAGCCGGATCGGCGGGATCGTCGCCTCCCCGACCCCGACGATGCCGATCTCCTCGGATTCAACGAGCGTGATGCGGCAGTCGCGCTCGATCGTGCGGGCGAGCGCCGCGGCGCTCATCCAGCCCGCCGAGCCGCCCCCGACGATCACGATTTGCTCAATCCTGCGGCTCGAGCCTGACATGTTCGGCCTCGCGCAAAGAGCTCCCCGGGATTCCCGGTGCGGCCGCGTGCGCCCGCGCCGGGAATCGGCAGCTTAGAACTTCATCGTCACGCTGGCGAGTACGGTGCGTCCGGGCTCCGCGCTCACGCCGACAACCCCTGGGCCGGTAGTCACCGCGCCACCGCCGCCGACCCCGAGACTGTTGAACGCATTGTTCGCATGCAGTGCCACGGACAAATGCCGCGTGAACGCGTAGGAAACAAAGCCATCGAGGAAATCCTGCTCCGGGGAGTAGAACGGCACTGGACCTCCGATGTTCTGCTGACTCTGCCCCTGCCAGACCAGCCCACCGGTGAGTGCGCGCCAGCGATAGGTCGGCGCCAGCACCCACATCACTTTCGACATGCCCGGTGGCAGGAATCCGGAACCGAGGCTGGTCAGCTGGCTCGGGCTCGGTCCGACTTCATTGGAGTCGACCTTCGGGTTCTGATAGGTCGCCTGCGCATACAGTGAGAAACCCCCGACCGCCCAGGTCGCCTCGAATTCCCCGCCGCTCGCCGAGTACTTCTCGTTGAAGTAGCGGGTCGCCACCGGCTGGGTCAGATCGAAGCTCGACTCGCTGAAGCTGGTGTGGAAGTACGAGAGCGTCACGCCGTAGCTGCCCCCGAGAAACTCACCCTCGTGCTTGATGCCAGCCTCCTGCTGCAACACGATGTCGAGCGCCTTGCCGGCGCCCGAGGCATTGAGCGACCCGTTCGGGTTGGTGTATCCGGAGAGGATGTTGCGATCGGTGTTCGGCTTACCGCCGCGGCTGGCGCGGATGTAT
>JAPTUI010000651.1 GCA_028067895.1 Pseudomonadota bacterium
GTTTGTAGTGCGACAAAGCGCGGGGCGCGTCCAACAGTACCGCGGACTGAGTGGGTGTAGCCGCATCCACCCCGGCGGCAGCCGCGCGGGATCCGAGAATCGAGGTAATCGGACAAACGTGACGTCGGAGATGACGTTAAAGCGGGTCGGTGCCGAAACTGGCGAACGTCGCAGGGGGCTCTCAAGCCGCGTGCGACTCCAAATCCGAGGGATGTGGCGCTGGCACGAGGAGCGAACTTACGTGTGGGTCAGGTAACTGCTCGCGCAAGCCTTACGTGCCCGTAACAGGTACATGAGGCGGCCTCTAGGCCGCGCTGATCGAGAATCGTGATCGTTCCGCGTCGGCAGCGAATCAGTCCCCGGCGCTGCAGTTCGCCGGCGGCTACCGTGACACTCACCCGGCGGACACCCAGCATGTCTGCCAGAAATTCGTGGGTCAAATAGAATTCATTGGACGGCAAACGCTCGCGGCTCATCAGCAGCCAACGCGCTAACCGTTCCTCTATGAGATGGAAACGATTGCATGTGGCGGTTTGCGCCACTTGATTCGCCAGCACATCGGTGAACAGGAGCACCGCGCGGCGCAGGGCCGGGGCGCTTTTGAGCTCACGCAGAAAACGAGCCGCGCTGATCCTGAGTGCCGTCCCCGTTCCCTGTACAAGGGCACGCGTGGAGGAGGCGGCGATACCGAGGGCCAAGCGGGCGCCCACCATCCCTTCGCGACCGACCAGTCCGACTTCCAACGCCCGGCGGCCATCGATGACCATTAGCAGGGAGACCAGGCAGTCGCTGGGGAAGTACACATGCCGCATCCGTTCGCCAGGCTCGTAGAGCACCTCGCCGTATCTCAGGGTGACCACCTCGACGCCGGCAAGGAGCGCCTCGTACTCCCGGGTTGGGATGTCCGCGAGCAGATGGTTCGGCGTGCCGGCCCGCGCGACTGCCATGATGCGGCTCGCATTCCTGCGCTTTGGCCTGCCAACGATCTCGCGCTGAAGTGCAGCTCGTGCCTCGGGCAGCAGAATGGCGCTGCCGGTCGCGGCGTCCATGATCGCGTCGATCTGGCCCGCTTCGGCGGCGCGAAGTTCGGCGCTTCCTTTGACGAGCCGGCGAAGCCATTCCCGGAACGCGGCCTCGGCCCTGAGGTCGGATTCACTGCGTGCAGTCAGTCGTGGCGCGGAGCTCATGGCCGATCTTCAGCGTGCAAGCCCAGCGCCGCCAACACGCTGTCGGTATCGCTGAGATTGCCGATAACCATCGAACTCGGCGAGGGCGACGTCTTGGTGAGGCTGGGCGTGACGAGGACGCCATCGGCCAAGGCACGCAGCGGATGCTCGCAGACATCGACGACTTCCAGTTTATATCCATCCTGCAGATGTCGTTTGCAGATTGCCTGCAGGTTTGCAATGGCCTTGACGGAATTGGGAGCCTTGCCCGCCACATACAGACACATTACGACAATGGTGGTGACTGGAGGGGTGGCGACTATGTCCGCTTTGGCTCGTTTGCGCGTCACGTCATGCTCCCTTCTCACCGTTGGTCCGGGATTTGGCGGAGGTGCGGCCCCGCCGCGGTATGCTCGCTACCGACTTCGTGGCTACGTCGTCTCCGCCGCGCATTTTGCGCAACTCATCTTTACGCGCACCCATGGAGGTATGACCAACTTCGCCGTCTCGAGTGTAAAGCGCCAGCGCGGAGCGCTGCTTGTCGAGATCGAGTTGTAAGGCAGTTATCCGCGCGAGAATGTCCGCTTCAGCGAATTGCAGCGCGCGGCGCTTGTGAGCGAACTCCGCACTGCGCTGTAACTGCCGGTCCCGCTCCTTGTTTTCTTTTTCCCAGCGCAGGGTGCCCATCAGTACTTCGCCGCCCGAGGAGTAGGGCTCCGTCAGTGACAGTCCCGCGGAGCTCAACATCAACTCGCGCACCTGGTTCGAGTGTTTCGTACCGCGCGACTTGATGATGGTGAGCGCCCGCTTGCGCTCACCGCCGCGTACCAGGTACGACAGGTGGATCCAGGTATCTGCGATGGTCGAGATCTGCAGCTCGGTGGCTTCGGCCTGCGGATCATCTCCGTCCACGAGCGAGGTGATGAGCGTGGTGATGTCGTTGTCTCGAGCCAGGTAGAAGAGGCGACTGCCGACAGCGCGCGCGTAGAGCAATGCGCCGGACTTGACGATGGCGGAGAGCGGATCGATCACCATGCAACGCGGCTGATGTTCATGAATCGACGCCGCGAGCCGGATCAGGTGCTCTTCAGGGTTGACCATGTCGGTGCGGCCGAAATACATGCATAACAGACCGGATTTCACGTATGTGTCGAGGTGAATGCCCACGGAGGTAAGATTGCTACTGATCCGGTCCCCGCTTTCGTCAAAACTCACGAAAAGCGTTCGCTCGCCGCGGCGGCAGGCACTTTCCGCGAACTGGCCCGCAAGAGTCGTCTTCGATGTACCGGGTGCGCCCGTGATCAGGGTGGTGCTGCCGCGAAACAGGCCACCACCGAGCATGGAGTCGAGGCTCCCGAAGCCCGTGGAGACGCGCTCTGGGGAGGCTTTATGCGGAATTTCCATCGCACCCGGGGTCGCCACTTCGATGCCATGCCGGCCAAAACTAAGCGGATATTCACCGGGTAGGAAGTTCGAGCCCCGGTACTTCGTGAGTTCGAGCCGGCGCACCGCGATCGCCTGTTCCGAGCGTCGGTCGAACCGAATGACACAGTCGGCCATGAACTGCATGAAGCTGTAATTCGCAGGTCGGGACGCGTTGTCGTCGATTTTCGTGGTGATGATCGCGGTCAATTCAGTGCGTGCGAGCCAGGCGCGCAGACGGTAGATTTCGCGCATTTCGCCGCGCGGATCCTGTAGCACGGAAAGCAGCACATCGATTCCATCGAACACGATCAAGTCCGCACCGAGCTCGCGTTTCTTGGCTTCAAGGATGGCCAGCATGCCGGTGAGCTCGAAGTCGCCGGACTGTACAATTGCCGGCGACAGTCGGGCGTCAAGCAAAAAGAGCGGACTTTTCGCCGTTGCGGACAATTGCCAGCCGAACGTGGCGGCATTCGCGGCTATCTCGTGGGCATCTTCCTCGAATGCGACGAAGAGTCCCGTGCGCTCGTGCGCCAGCGCAACATTCAACAGAGTCTGCAAAGCGAAAACAGTTTTGCCGGTGCCGGGGCCGCCCATCACCAGGGTCGTCCGGTTCCTGGGCAGACCGCCGCGACTGATCTCATCAAAGCCCGTAATGCCCGTCGCTACTTTGGGCAATGGACGCAAGGTAGACTGTTTCTTGGCAGGCACGCCCGCTCCTCGGTGGGATTTGACATTGGTGCACGGAGTGTTGATCTGCGTCCGTGCGTTGGCGCACATAGCGAGGGTCTGGCGGGAGTGAGACGTCGTTGGCGCGCAAGAGGGATGTTGGGCGGTGTCAACGGAGAACGCTCTGTACGGGCCGCCAGCGAGGGCGGGCCGCAGGTCATTGATTATTGGGACATGCGGAAGCGCGTGACACTTTATCGGCTGCTTGCGGCTCAAGTATCCGGAATGATTACATTCGCGGCACCGATGAAGCACTCAGAGAAACTGCATGAGCTGGACCGGCGTCGACGGCGCGGGGCGAGAGTGCTGGTTGCGGGGCGGCCGCAAGCGGAGGTCGGCCGTCGGGTGGGCGTCTCACGCCAGACAGTGATGCGCTGGGAGAGGTTGCGCCAGAAGGGTGGGGTGGAGGCGCTGCGACGCGCGGAGCACTTCGGGCGTCCGGAACGGCTATCGCAGACACAGCGCGAGGAGCGGGTGCGGTTGCTGAAGACGGGGTCATTGGCGGCGGGTTTCGCGACGGAGTGATGGACGCTGCGGCGGATTGCGCGGCTGATCGATAAAAAAAGTCTCGGTCTCGATGGTGCCGTCGTCGGTGTGGCGGTGGCTCAGGCGGCTCGGCTGCAGCGTGCAGCGCCCGAGCGGCGCACGCATCGATTCGGTGAGGCGTTCGACGCGCTCGTGAGCCTCGCGCACGGCGCTGCGATACTCTGCGACGGCGATGTCTTGCGCGGGCTGGGGTGGAGCTCACCGTGGCCAGGTAGCGCTCATGCGCTTCGGTCCAGGACGAGCGGCCGGCTGTAGCGACGCCCATGGCGCAGCAGCATGGCCTTGAGCTGTTGGCGCGCCTTCAGCCGAGCTCGCGCGGCATCCTCCGGCGCTCGGCACAGGTCGCGAATCGCCTCATCCGCTCATCGGGGATCGTGACGCTCACGAGCTCCCCGGCTCGCGCCAGCAGCAGCGACTCACTCCAACGCAGCATTCGGTACCTGCGAAAGGCAGGCGCGCCTTTCCGCGCGTGAGAACCCACGAATTCAGTTATTATTATACTTTTTGAGCTCTCAATCATGCGCGGTCTAGCTGCTATTACCGCATTGGGCGTGACGGTCGGGTTGGTGTCCGGAGTGGTTTTTGCCGCGGGCGCCGTCGGCCCGAATGGCATGCGCATGGGCACGATGCCGAAGCATCTGCCAAAGCCAGGCAAACCGATTGCGTATGAGGCGGCTCGGCCGCTGATTAAATACAGCGATTCAGCGGGCATGCTCGTCGGCGGCAGGACGCATAAGACCGTCGAATTCCTGGGACATGACATCCGCATTGTGATGGTGGCCGTCGAGCCCGGCTCGGCTGACCAGACCTTTGAGATTCATAAACTCGTTGATCCGCAAGTGGAAGTGCCGGTTGGCGCGAAAATCACCGTGACGCTTCTGAACATGGATTACGGCGCGGGCATGATCCACGGGGTGGTCATTGGCCGAGCCGCGCCACCGTACAAAACGGTTGTGCCTGTGCCCGTGGCCGGACAGATCGCCGAAATACCTCTGACGATGCCGCGCACGGCGCAATCCGTCAGGAAGTCCAAATACTTCGTGGCCACGACCACCGTCAATGCGCCGCGCAAGCCGGGCTATTACTATTATTTCTGTCAAATGCCTGATCACGCGAAAAGCGGCATGTACGGAAAATTCGTGGTCGTGCCCTGAGCCGCGCGCCAGGCGGTGGCCGCAACTTGTCCGTGCATCGCCTGTTGTTGCCACCCGGACCTGATGCGCCTCGATGCTCGGCCGCGAGCGCTATCTCCCATCGAGCGCGGGTCCAGGCGAACCTGCGGGTGCCGGAGACGAGCCGGCGGATGCGCCTCTCGGGTAGGGCCGAAATCGCTTTCGAGCGGCAACCGGACAGGCTGCTCCTCTGGGCGAGAATCGAGCGCACGAGCGGCATCGGCGTCGTCGACCGGGCCGCGCCGCGCACCGTGAAGGAGACCGAATTCCCGCTCTTCACGCAAGGTATGCCCAACCACGACACGAATTTCGACAACGACGTGCACGTTTCGGGCGACGCAGAGTCATGAGCGCGCGGGATTTCGGCGGTGGACGGGCTTGCTCGCGCCGCCAGGCTCCATCGCGTTCGTGAGGGCGCGCACGCGCGAGCGTGAAGCAGACGGACATACGGTCTGTCCCGTTGGGGGTGAGAAACAGACCACGGCTGCCGGAAACATGCGGGTAACTCCCGACGCTGGATCAGGGCGCTCTGCGGCGGGGCGGCACAGGGCCGAGCGCGCCGGAGGGAAGCCGGTTCTCAGGACAGGTGGCGGCTTGGTGGCCTGCGGTGCGTTGCAGCCAGCGAGCGTTGCCGGTCGGGTTCTGTGGCCTGCCGGGCCGTGC
>JAPTUI010000485.1 GCA_028067895.1 Pseudomonadota bacterium
GACCGGCAAAGCGCAGCGGTTTCGCCTGCGGGAGTGGACCGTGCAGAATCTGCTGGCGCGATTGATGCGCGCCCTTGGGATTGATCCGGTCAAGTTGGAGCAGAGCGCACCGGCGCTGCTGCGCGAGATGCAGCGACGATGCGCGGCGTGTGAATGTCAGGAGCGGTGCGCGGCAGAGCTCGATCTGCAGGTCATCGCGTCGACTTTCGATGGCTATTGCCCGAATGCGGCTGCTTTGGGCGCATTGAGCATCAGCGCACCGCTGAACTCGCGATGATTGGATCCGAGTTTAAAAGGGCACAGTGTGCATCGGGCGTATTGCGCACGGCAGGCGATTTTTCCGGCCGCAGAACTTGAGATCGTGTGTCACTTGGCCTGCCTGAGGGATCTTGCCTACCCGCACGTGATCGGCCATGTGCGCTAACTCTCATGCACGCTGGATCTCGGGACGACTCCTGTCCACGGGGAGATCGGCTGCGCCCCGGGACGTAAGGTCGTATCGCTGAACTCGGCTTTTAGCTCCCGCGAGAATTGGGAGCACATGCGCGCTTGGCGGACATCCCAGTGCAGTGCCGCACGTCACGCCGGTCCCCGCATGCGGCGAATACGCGGTTGCTATTACCGTTGAAATCGGTTACACACAAAATACCTGCCATTTATCATCAACGGCGTACGAGTCTCAATATGCGGAGCCACTGCGATATGGGTATCAGTCCAAATGGGTCTCTGCGGTCGTTCAAGCTTCCTGTCGTGGTGGACGAAATGAGCGAAGGACGGCTAGAGATCCTGGTGCAGCGGCAGGCCCCAGTGGATGGCACCACCAATGGCAGCACGCGCTGGATATCAGGCTTGGGTCTGAGTACGCCACCGGATCACGGGCGGCGGGTCGCGTCAATTGGGCTACCGAAGGCCACGCATGCCCGGAAGACCGTGATGGCGCGATTCCTCGAACGGTTGCACGCTAAATTATTGCGGGAGTGGATCCGGAAATTTACACGTTCCATTATTTGAAGTGCGGTAACGGGCGGGAAGTGACCATGAGCGACAGCGATCGGGGAATTCAAACGGCGACTGCCGCCGGTGCCCTGCAAGGCATAGGCGTCATTGCGCTCGCCTCGCTGCCTACGATGGCGATCGTCTCGCTGATTCCTAATTTTCCACAGCTCCTGCGGCACTTTCACGGCGCGCCGTACGCAGGACTTCTGGTGCCCATGATTTTGACCATTCCCACGCTGTGCATCGCTCTTTTTTCGCCGCTCATCGGTGGTCTCGTCGACCGTTGGGGCCGACGGCCCGTCCTGTGTGTCTCGCTCGCGGTCTTTGTCATTCTCGGGGTGATTCCGGCCTTCGTCAGCAACCTCTATTGGGTGCTTGCGACGCGCCTGCCGGTCGGTCTTGCGGAGGCGGGCATCGGTGTGACGCAGAACGCGCTGCTCGGGGACTACTTCACCGGCCAGGCGCGCCAGCGCTGGCTGGGCGTTTTAAGCGTCTCCAACCCGATTCTCGCCGCGTTACTGGTGCTCGCGGGCGGGGCGCTTGGCTCGCTGAGCTGGCACGGCCCCTTTCTTCTGTATCTTGTGGGGCTGCCCATGCTCGCGTGGACACTGGCATGGCTCCCGGAACCGAAGCGGGGCACGCTCCGGGGGACCGCCTCGAGCGCAGGCACCGATCCTTTCCCGTGGCGCGAAAGCGGCATCGTCGGCATCACCACCTTGGGCATGGCGATCCTGTATTACGTCAATGCCATTCAGCTCGGACGAGTCTTCGCCGTCCACGGAGTCGGCTCGCCAGCCGCCATCAGTCTATACGTCATAATGGCCAGTGTCGGCACCGTGCTGGGCGGTGTCGCGTTTCCCCGCGCTGCACGCCTGCGGCCTAGGATGCGATTTGTGGCGGTCTTGCTCGCGTACACGGTCGGCTATGTCTGGCTGGGGTTGGCGCCGACGGCGCTCGCCGCGCTGGTTGCAGCATTGGTGTCCTCATTTGGCAATGGCATGTCCATTCCAGTCATGATCGGCTGGTCGCTCGAGCGGTTCGGTGTCTCCCGCCGCGGCCGCGGCATGGGAACATGGGTGGCCTGTTTCTTCGCCGGGTCGTTTTTCAGCCCGCCATTCGTCTCCGCGGTGCAGGCGATTTCCGGCTCTTTGCGGGACGCTATTGTGTGTATTGGCGCGCTCGCCGGCGTGGCCTGTGCCGTGGTCGTGGGTATTGGCGCAGTAGGGCAGCGTAGGCGGATCGGAGCCTGATGGCCGCGGATAGCGTCAAATCAGTCCTCGCGCGCGTGGACAGTTCTCGGAAGCACGGCAGGCGCGGCGTGGTCGGGGCGAGCACATGCGCAGTGTGACGAGGACGGTGAGCCTGCCGCCGGCGGCTTGCGGACGGAAAATACCAATCAATGCGCCGCTGGCCGATCCGGAGGTTCGGATCGCCGCCCGCGTTGAGCTGAGAGACCAGAGTCGGCCTCATCACGGGCCACCGACCGGGGGACGAGCGTAAAAGCGGCCGACTCCGGCAGGGGTGTGCGATTGCGCGCCTCTACTTCAAAACGAGCTCCTTACTGTCGTGTCCTATCAGTGGAAACGGCAGGTAGGAGATCCGCAGCCTGTCTGTCACTTCCACGCGGTGCGCGCCGGGCGCAAGTCCGCCGGCCTTGCGTACGATGACGGTGCCGATCTCACCGAATTCCCAGCGCTCGTTATAGTCGGCCTCCATCTCCGCGAGGCTCATCGGTCGCCCACGCAACACGACTGTTACGGCGTCGCGGGGGTATTTCTCTCCGTCAACCGCCACCGCCACGTCTTCAACCATCGAGACGCCGATCCCGCGGTAGTACGGCAGCCGTGTATTCAGCTGAAATCCGACCGTTCGACCGTGTTCAGTCACATTACGAAAGCCATCCTCGACAATCATGTATTTGTCAAACACCTAAATACTCCGCAGATCACTGTTGCGCCAGCAGTCGCTCGAACATAGCGTGCTGCCGCCGTACCTGTTCGACGCTGTCGACCGGATAGGCGTCTTGTATCCAGCGATTTCCCTCGTACTCGCTCGACAGATAGCCGCTGTATGCGCCATCTATCAACACCGGGATGATTTCCTCATACGGAATGCTGTACTCATGCATGTCGTCGACCATGTCGTAAAACTTGGCATGAATGTGATAGATGTGCGGCATGAATTCCAGCATGCGACGCGGATTCGACCAGATGATGTGACGGATGGACTCGGCGAAATGCCGGTCCATCTCGTTACCGCCCATCTTGGCGGCATCGAAAATCACGTAGTCAGGCAATACTCGCTCCTCATACGCCTCGCATACGAAGTTGACGATTCGCTCGGTGGCGCCGCTCCGCAGTGCGTGCTCGCGCATTACGCGCGGATAACGTTTCACGAAAATGCCCATATCGGGGATGTAGCCGACGTGCCGGGTGCCGGTGCGTGCGATCATTTCCGTATAGCGCATGATCCACGGATGATCGAAATGAAAGGGTGAATGAATCTCCAGACCCATCTTGACGTCGCACTCCTCGGCGATCGGAATGCAACGTTCGATCATTTCGGGCTTGACACTCACCAGGACGCGCATGACCTTGCAGCCGAGCTTTGCGCTGTGCCGCAGGTCCGTCCTGATGGATGCGATCATCTCATCGTCCGTCAGCAAGCGGTCCTTGTAGCGCTTGGTGTCGAGGAACATGTCGTGACAGGTGGGCACCGTTCCATACTGGCGCATCCAGTCGTGCCAGCGCATGTAGAACGAGTCCGGAAGATGCGGGAATCCGGGCATCATCTGCTCGCCGATGGATTCGATCCCGTAAGCGCCCAATTTTGCGCAGGTCGCAATGCACCCCTCGAGATCGAGTGTACGCAGGAAGTATTCCTCCTGGAAGCTGTAGAGGCTGACGCCCCGCTTGATCTGATGTTTCTGTGGCATCGTATCGTCCTGGAACTCTGGTGATTACCGTTGTGTGGGGTCAAAGTTCGGCCGGCGGCCGCCGCCCCTGTGGAGCCTCTCCTGCGGTGAGCGCCGGGGGACCTAGATCGGCTGGGCAAGAGCCGCCATGGAGGCGCGCATGATATCGGCGTGCTCCCGCTGTGAGCCCCCGGTTGCTTCGATCTCGCCCAACCGCAGGGAGTTGTGCACGACCATCCGGGCGCGCTCGAAGCGACGCCGTTGAAAGCGTGACAGCCCCGAGTCGATGGTATCCGCCGCGTCCAGTTCTTCCGCGAGCACGATCGCGTCCTCGACTCCCAACCCGGCGCCTGCGGCCAAGTGAGGGGTCGTGGCGTGGGCGGCGTCGCCGATGAGGACGGCTCGATCCTTGAACCAGGGCTCCGGCATCAGCAGCGCCTCCAGAGGACGATAGACGATCAACGACCCGGACCCGAGTTGCGCGCGAGCATTGCGCAGCACGGGGGCGGAGAATTCGGCGAGCAGCGCATCGAGCGCGGGCACCAGTTCATGATCCGACACGATGTCATTCGTTGGCCGGAATTCCGTGAGAAACAGGTACATCTCATCCCGGGAGACCGGATTGACTCCCGCCTTGGTGCGTCCACCCATGTACATTGCGGTGCGGCGCACCTCGTCGGAGCGCCTCATGACCGCCCGCCAGACGCCCTGCCCGGTATACCGTGGCTTGGGAGCCTGGGCCGGCCAGAGTGCTTGGCGAACCTTGGAAAACAGGCCGTCCGCGCCGATAAGCAGCTCGTACCGGCTCCTCCGGCCGTCGGTGCAGCACACCTCGACCGAATCATGGCTTAAATGGATTGACTCGAAGGTGCAGCCGAGGCGCACCAGAGTGCCGGATGCGCGGGTGGCATCCGCCAGGATCCGCGCCAGCACCGGACGCATGATGCCTGCGCCGCCCGGCACGTCCGGTCCGGCGAGGCGAGGTGTCGGCAATTCAGCGATTTTGTGCCCTTCCGCCGTGAACAAATCCACCCCGTCCGTACAACACCCCTCGGCCTGTATCCGGGGCAGTATGCCTATCGTGCCGAAGGCCCGCAGCGTGGCACCGTTGATCGTGATGCCCGCACCGTATGAGCGCCAACCAGCGTCGATCTCGACCAAGTCGACCTCGATGTTCTGCTTGCGCAACTGAATGGCAGCGGACATGCCGGAGAAGCCGCCGCCGACAATGAGCACTTTGGATAGGCTTGCCATGTGCTGCCCCTCGATCCGACTCATCAGCCTTTAGGTGGTGGCCCGACTGGTGCCCAAGGCGCACGGTACTGGAACAGAAATATCTGCGAAGCATCGGCAGTGAGCGGAGCCTCGCGAGGCTTCCATCGATCATCGTGAAGGTCCATGTCGGCGTCATATTCGACGTGGCAATTCAACGGACTCTCGAAATACCAGAACCAATTGGAGCCGAAGATGTGCCGGCCCGGTCCCCAGAACGTCCTGTGACCGCGCTCGGTGAAGCGTTTGCCGGCAAGCAGAACTTCGGTCGGGCCTCCCAGGTGAAACGTGAAGTGCTCGACGCCCTTCATAGCGGCGGGAGTCTGGATGAGAAAGAGCGCGTGATGGTCCGGGCTGCCAGCCGGTCGCAGGAACGGACCGACACCGAGGAAGCGGTCGCTGACGCGGAAACCTAGGCGATCGACGTAGAACGCCTCGGCTTTCGCGACGTCGGGTACGAAATACACGACGTGTGAGAGGGTGCGTGGGACGATTACGGCGCTCGAGTCGGCCG
>JAPTUI010000464.1 GCA_028067895.1 Pseudomonadota bacterium
CTGGCTCGGCGACTCAGTTCCATGCGTTCGACATCCGACAGGGTGATCGTGCTCATGGCCACGATCATACTCTCTTTTTATATGTTACAGTCCACTAGTCGCTCACGCGCACCCTATTTTGAAGCAGCCTGTGAAACGCGCATGCTCGGGACAAGAGCTGAGCCAAAGGCCCATGAGCTAAGACGAGCATTCATCCACGAAGAACGTGCACGCCCTGCAACGGGATCAAGCAAACGGAAGGTCGTCACGAACCCCAATTCCAGGTGCACCGCGTCGGGCGTGACGTGGCACCTGCGAAGCATGCTCACGACTTGGCGGCCTTGCACATGCCGACGCGTTGGCCCGTGGCAGAGATCTTCACCAATACGGGAGGGATGGGCACGGGAGAGCCCGTGATGCGCTGATGCACGGTACCATCGATGGTGATCTGGCTGCCGCTGTTGCTGGGCGCGATCACGAACGCCTCGTTCATCTGAGTCACCATGCCATTGGGTTCGCTGGCCGTGCAGGCGATGGCGACGTGGTAACCCTTGTGGCTGCTCTGCAGGGTCGGCGCCGTGCACTTGATGTTCGCCGGCAGCTTGGGCATCAATGGCAGCTTGGCCGGATTGGTATCCTTGATGCACTTCCGGACACTCTGATGGATGGCCGGAATGACATGGCCCTCCATTTCGGTCGTCGACTGATAGTGGAACTGCCACAAACCCGGCTGCAATCGGGTCGGCGGGGGATTGGCCCAAGCAAGCGCAGGCAGCGACATCAACGCGAGCAGCGCAACCGTGGATTTCATGTGGCAGCATTTCATGTGAATCAACTCCCGTTGGCGGCGATGGGCAGCGGACAGTCGCGGCCGTCCGACAATTTGCACCTACCCTGGCGCATGAGCCTACCTGAGATTGTTGAAGAGCGCATCTGCGGCTGACGCACCACCGAAACCCAAAGCAGGGTTGGCGTCGCCAGCACCGCAGCCGTGGTGCGGACGTTGCTCAGCCTGAAGGTCAGTTACATTAGCGGGTCAACTGTGCATGCCCTGCGCAACCCCAGCAACAATCCCCCAGGAAACTCCGGCGTCCCCTATTTGGAACAGTGCTTTCTCGCCAACAGCTCAGAGCGTCCAATCTCGGCCTTGGGATTGTCCATTTTTGGCGGAGCTGAGAATCCGATCATGGCGTCGCCGGGCTGCCATTCTCCCATGGCATAAATCCGCTTGTCTCTCAGGCCAGAGACGCCCTCATCCCACGCGATGAGCATGCGCTTGCCGATGTCATCGAAACCTTGATGGGCGTTCATAGCTTCACGGACCCGTGGCACAGTAGCAGAGACGGCGTCGCTAATCGCCTCGATGATTTCCAATTGTTCCTTCACTTCGATGCCAAAATTGGCGACGATAAATTTCTGCAACGTCTTGCCCGGCGTCCAGGTCTTTTTTCGGCGGGTTCGGATACCTTGCGCGCGCCGTTGCGGCGGCGCGACGGCAACCGTCCACCCAATCCATGGACATTTGAGCGCCACCAGGGTCCTGTGAATTCGAGGGGCGAGCCTAAGATCAAGGCGATGTAAACCGTGAGGGGTATCACCGCGTTTTCGAGGGGTCGGAATCACGCTCAAGTCAAAACAAGTAGCCCAAGGGCTTCCATGCCAGTGCGCCATCATCCGAGCTCTTCCTCGGTGCTAGTTTCAGCTCTTTCCTCACTTTTACTGGCCGGTTGCGGGGGCGGTTCGGGCACGTCGCCGTCCGCCAATGCGGGATCGCCCTCAGGGGGTGGCGGAGGCAGTGGCACCGCGACCTCGTATATCGTCACCGCCACGGCCGGGTCCGGAGGGTCTATTACTCCAACGAGCGCTACGGTCACGTCCGGCAAGACCACATCGCTCACCGTGGCTGCAAACAGCGGCTATGCCGTCCAAAACGTCACCGGCTGCGGTGGGTCACTCTCGGGCATCACCTACACCACTGGTCCCGTGACGGCCAATTGCACCGTCAGCGCCACGTTCGCCCCGAGCGCTCCGTCGCCCCCGACCCAGTACACCGTCACCGCCACGGCCGGGGCCGGAGGGTCTATTACTCCAACGAGCGCTACGGTCACGTCCGGCAAGACCACATCGCTCACCGTGGCTGCAAACAGCGGCTATGCCGTCCAAAGTGTCACCGGTTGCGGCGGCTCACTTTCGGGTACCACCTACACCACTGGTCCCGTGACGGCCGACTGCACCGTCAGCGCCACGTTCGTTGCCAGCGCGCAGACTTCCGCCAGCGTCACCATCGATGTCTCCTCACCCATGGCTAGCGTTCCGGCCCAGGGCTACGGCGTTGACTCCGCGGTCTACGACAACTACCTGACGAACCCCGGGCTCGGCGTTTCTCTCAAATCGGGCGGCTTCAACGCCATTCGCTATCCCGGAGGCAGCTACGCGGATCAGTTCAACTTCCTGAGCGACAGCAATCAGACGCTCAATGACTCCCTATATTTCGCGAAAGGGGATACGTTCAACAACTGGATCGCCGACCTGATTCAGCCCTCCGGCGCGAAGGGTGTCATCACGATCAACTACGGCTCGAACCCATCCGATGACGGCCCGGCCCCGGTCAGCGAAGCCGCCTCCTGGGTTCAGGATGCCGATATCACCCACAATTACGGCATTCTCTACTGGGAAATCGGCAACGAGATCTACGGCAACGGCTACTACGCGGGTGCGGACTGGGAGACCGATCTGCACGACCTGGACCAGATCGCTGCGGATCGCGTCGGTGCCCCGGCGCTTTCCCCCACGGCTTATGGGACCAACGCGGCGGGGTTCATTGAGGCGATGAAGGTGGTCGATCCGAATATCAAGTGCGGCGTCTTCGTCAATACCAACACGCGGTTTCAGAATTGGAACCAGGACGTGCTCAGCGCCATCTCGAGCGCGCTCCAGGGCAGCGGCTACACGCTGGATTTCGTGATCCTTCACTGGTATCCGAAGGGAACCGATGCGCAGGTGCTGGCCTCCACCGCGACGATCAATGACCAGATTGCGCAGGTGCGCTCCGACATCCAGAAGTATTACACGCTCGGCAACGGCAACCAGCTTCAGATTCTAGTGACCGAGTCGGCGGCACCGGACAGCGTCAGCGGAATTATCCCCTATCTGTTCGCCAGCGACGAGTTTCTCACCTGGTTCGAGCAGGGCGCCGCGAACGTCGAGTATCAGGCCCTCCACCCAGGATCTAACCACCAAGGCGTCTACCTGGCTTCCTCCAGTAACACGCCGCTCGGTCCGTGGTATGGAGTGAACTTCGACTCCATCATCGCGCGCCCCGGAGACCGGATGGTTGCCGCAACCTCCACCGACCCTCTGCTGCGCGTGCATGGAGTGCGGCGCTCGGACGGCCAGATTGGTGTCGTCCTGATCAACGAGGATCCCAGCAACAACACCGCTGTTTCAGTCAACGTTTCTGGCGCGACGCTGGCTTCGAGCGGCATGGAGTACACCTTCGGCAACGCCAATTTCCCCGCGGGCTCGCAGACGCCAAGCAGTGGCATAAGCTCGACGTTCGTAAATGGGGTCGGGAACACCTTCACCGTTACGGTTCCAGCCTATTCGACGGTAGGACTCGTCATTCCCGAGGCATCGACGAATACAGCCAATCTGCTTGCGAATGGCAACTACGTGATCTCGAACAGCCAGACCGGCTTGGTGATCGGCGATCCGGCCTCCAACGCGGCGGCTGGAACCGCTCTCGATATGGAGCCTGGAAGCGGCGGCAACAACCAGACATGGATCCTCACGAACCTCGGCAATAATGACGTGGAACTAGTCAGCGCCACGAGCAGCCTGGCCCTGGAAGTCTCTCAAGGATCGACACGCTCCGGCGCCGGCATCGACCAAGGCAACTGGATCAACGCCAGCAACCAGATCTGGAAGGTGGTGAGCGAAGGAGACGGAAGTTATGAGCTGTTGAGCGAAAATAGCGGCCTCGCGTTGGGCGTTCCCGCGGCCACCTCTGGCAGCGGCTCGAGCTCCCTGCTGGCCGGGACGGGGCTGGACCAGGAGCCAGTCACTGGCGCCGCCGACCAGCTCTGGTCGTTCTTCAACTGAGCCGCGGCGCGGGAACCGTGAGCCGTGCAATGGCCTGCTCAGCGCACTTGCCCACGCCGGCAAGTGGCAGCGCCATATGGTCCTCGCGCTGATCAACACCGTCTTTCCCCAGGATAACCAGGAAGCGGCAATCGAGCAGTGGTACTCGGTTGCCGATCAGTTGCGGAGCAAGTTCCCGAAGTTCGCAACGCTCATGGACGAGGCCGAATCCGACGTGCTCGCCTTCATGAGCTTGCCCAAGGCACATCGCGTTGAGATCCACTCCACTAATCCACTGGAGCGGCGCAACGCCGAGATCAAGTGCCGTACCGATATGGCGGCGATCTTCCCGAACGAGGCCGCCATAACGCGTCTCGTTGGCGCGCTGCTGCGCGAGCAGAATGACGAGTGGCAACTGCAGCAACGGTACATGCAGCTCGAAGGAGTACAGACGGTCCTCGACAATCTGCCCGCTCGGCTGTCCGCCGTGGTCAGCTGAGTACGAGCCCAACCGCACCGGAGCTCACGACTCGTACACCACGCCCAGGGACACGATCGCTGTCATCGCGCGCGAGCGGGCAAGTTGAGCGAAAGAACCGCCGCAGGGATCTCCCTATTCCAGATGCCGGTCCGGATCCATGCTCCAATGCAAGACTCGGACGATATGAACAGTATCAGGCATCACCGTGTAGTAGACGGCGTGACTGCGCACGAACAACACGCGATATCCGTCACGCACGTAGTCGCGCTTCATCCCAATCGCTGGATTATCCGCAAGCCCCCTGATTCCGCTGTCCAACTCATCGAGATACTGGTCCGCCTGAAGTTCGCCCCACTGCTCGAACGAGTACCGCCAGATATCGATAAGATCACTCTCGGCTGATTCATGGACATGGATCGTGCGCATCACGAACCGGATTTGGCACCGCGCCGGGCCATCGATTTGATCTTGCGCATATCCAATTCGCCGACGTCACCGCTTCGCTCGCCGTCGAGCAAGGCCTTGCGAAGGCCCTCAATTTTGTATTCGCGCTCCTCGAGAAGACGCAGACTTGCACGGACCACTTCGCTCGCGGACCCGTAGCGCCCGCTGGCGAGCTGCCGGTCGATGAAGCTCTCGAAGTGATCGCCGAGATTGATACTGGTGGTCTTGCTCATATGGGCCTCCGATTAATTACTACTTTATAGTAATAATTGGTAATCGGCCAAGCGCCTCCGCCGCCGGGAAATCCGGCACGGCAGCCGCCCCCCCCACGCACCCTATGCGTCGGGTGTAAGACATTGCTGTCGCTCTGGAAGCCGAGATTGCGTACGACTCAATGAGCAGCCGAATGCCGGCAGCCGATGGGTCGAGCGTCAGAGGGATTGCGGGAAGTCAACAGCACATTTCGCTTCGCCTTTCGTACGAGCGAATGGGCTGCTGTAGATTCAAGTGATGCAAGTTCTTGAGCTGGCGGAGAGAGAGGGATTCCTGTCGTCTTATAGGTAATTGATTGCAAAGAAGAATCCTGTACCTGCGAATTTCCATACCCATTCAAGTCCCCTCGACGGTGTAGGGCGGGAATCGGGCGGCGAAGCACGGAATTCAGAATTGCAAAACAGCATAA
>JAPTUI010000167.1 GCA_028067895.1 Pseudomonadota bacterium
GGCGGGCTGCGCGCCATCGAGGTCACCCTGCGCACCCCGGCGGCATTGCCGGCAATCGAAGCCATCGCGCGGGAGGTACCCGAGATTGCCGTGGGCGCCGGCACGGTGCTCGCGGTGGACGATTTGCATGCCGCCGCGAACGCCGGCGCGGCATTCGCCATTTCCCCGGGCGCCACCGCCGCCGTGCTCGAAGCGGGCGCACACAGCGCCATCCCCTACCTGCCCGCAGTCGCAACGGCTTCGGAGCTGATGCTGGGCCTCGCTCATGGCTATCACTGCTTCAAGTTTTTCCCGGCCGCGCTCGCCGGCGGCGCGCCGATGCTCAAGGCGTTCGCCGGCCCGTTCCCACAGGCCCGATTCTGCCCGACCGGCGGTATCACGCCGGCAACGCAACGGACCTACCTGAATCTGCCCAACGTGCTGTGTGTGGGCGGTTCCTGGCTTGCGCCCGCGGATGCGGTGGCGGCTCGCGATTGGCAGCGCATCGAGGCTCTCGCGGCAGAGGCAGCGCGCGCGTGAAGACCGGCGGCGCGGGTGCGCGGACGGTCGCCGCCCATGGCGGCGACACCACCTGCGACAGAGGCGCTCATCGCAAGGCAACGCTCCAGGCGACCGCCAGAATGAGCATTGCCACGAGTCCTGTGAGCCACTGCGGCAGGCGCCGCAGTCGCCGTCGCGTCGCAGCCCACGCGCCCGCCCAGCCGAAGAGCACCCCCATGCCGAAGCCGAGCGCGTGCGCGACGAGATCGGTGTGCCGGCCGGATGTTCCCAGCCAGCCGAGCAGTACCACGCCCGCGCCGAGCGGCACCCAGCGGCGCAATGCGCTCTGCGGCGTGCGGCGTCCGTTCCAGGCGGCGTGCGCGACGATGATCCCCAAGGCTGCAAAAACGGCAGTCGAGGCGCCCACGGAACGATACTCGGGCGGTCCGACCAGTCCCTGGAGCACATTGGCCCACCCTGCCGCAAGCACGATCAGCAACCCTGCGGTCCCGGCGCCGAACTGACGGCTCGCGACATATGCGAACACCAGCCCGGCGAGCAGGTTGCCGGCGAGCTGCGGCCCGCTGGCCTGCAACGTCAGGCTGGTCCAGGCCCGCCACCACTGCCCCTGCTGCAGTCGTGCGCCGTAGAGCTCGCCCCGGTTGAACGCATCCAGGCGCACCAGCCCATGGGAGACGGCGTAGGCCACACCGAGCAGCCAGGCGGCGTAGCCGACGCAGCCCACCCAGGCATGCGGGAACAGCGCCGGCTCGGTGCGCGCCGGGGCTGCGGTATTTTCCCGTTCGTACTCCCGCAGCTGCGCCGCAGCGCGATCAACGTCGGCCGCGGCGACCTGCAGCACCGCCCAACCGTCCACGGTGACGACCCGGCTCGCAATACCGAGCGCCGTGAGGACGAACTCGCGTTCCGTGCAGGCGCGCCGGGCGCGAGCACGAAAGATCTCGACGTCGATTCCGCACACGGGTGCTTTCACGCGCGCCGTCCGCACCGTACCGCTCGGCAGCCGCTGCGCGCACTTGTACGTATGGCGCCACGCATCATGCCGCGTGAATATACTGTTTTCGATGGCCTTCAGCGGCGCAGCCTGCGGACATGACGAGTACGTTCACCTTCGAGCCCGAGCTCCTGCGCCGTTACGACCGGCCGGGTCCACGCTACACCTCCTATCCCACGGCGCCGCAGTTCACTGCCGCATTCACGAGCGCGGACCTGCGCGAGCACATCCGGCGCAGCAATGCCAGCGGGCATGCGCTGTCGATCTACGTACACCTGCCCTTTTGCGCAAGCCCTTGCTTCTATTGCGCCTGCAACCGGGTCATCACCCGCGACACCGCCCGCGCTGAGCAGTATCTCGACCATCTGCTGCAGGAGCTCGTCATGACCGGGGCGCTGTTCGACCGGGAACGGGAGGTGCTGCAGCTGCATCTCGGCGGTGGCACACCGAACTTCTTCCGGCCGGCGCAGATCGGCCGGCTGCGCGCGGCACTCGACCGGCAGTTTCGCCTGAGCGAACGGGCGCAGCGCGACTACTCCATCGAGCTCGATCCCCGCACGGTGCTCCCGCAGGACATCGCCCAGCTGGCCGCGCTGGGCTTCAACCGCGCCAGTCTCGGCATTCAGGATTTCGATCCGGATGTGCAACGGGCCGTCAACCGCATCCAGAGCGTCGAGCAGACCCTGGCAGTCATCGAGGCCTGCCGCGCCAACGGCTTTCGATCGGTCAACGTCGACCTCATCTACGGTCTGCCCATGCAGACGCTCGCCGGATTCGAGCGCACGCTCGCCACGGTGATCGACGCGCGCCCCGATCGGCTCGCGGTGTACGGCTATGCGCACCTGCCGGAGCGATTCAAGCCCCAACGCCATCTCGATGCCACCTTCCTGCCGCATCCGGAACTGCGCATCAGACTGCTCGCCGTCGCCATCGAGCGCCTCGCAGCCGCAGGGTATTGCTATATCGGCATGGATCATTTCGCGCTGCCGCAGGACGATCTCACCCAGGCCCATGCCGCCGGCGGCCTGCAGCGCAATTTCATGGGTTACACCACCCATGCCGACTGCGACCTGATCGGCCTCGGCGTCAGCGCAATCAGCCACATCGGCGCGAGCTTCAGCCAGAATCACCGCGAGCTCGGCGCATGGGAGGCGGCGGTGGCGGACGGTGGACTGCCGCTCGCGCGCGGGCTCACCCTCACGCCAGACGACCTGCTGCGCGCCGCCGTGATCCAACAGGTCATGTGTCGGGGCGAAATCGATATCGCGGCCCTCGAAGCGCGTCATGCGATCGACTTTCGTGCCTACTTCTCCCCGGCGTGGCCCGCGCTGCGCGCGCTCGAGGCGGACGGCCTGATTGTCCTCGGCCCGAGCTCAATCCGCGCGACACCGCGCGGCCAGCTGTTGCTGCGTCTGCTCGCGATGTGCTTCGATCGCTACCTCGGCGCTCAGTCGGCCGACGCCGCAACGCCGCGCTACTCGCGCGTGGTCTGAACGTGCGGCGGTCACCGGAACGCGACCACGATGAACGCGGTCAGTAACAACAGTGCCAGCCCCTGCAGGCGGTAGTTGTAGAACGGGGAAATACCGCGCAGTCTGTGCGTCTCCGCGCGATAGTCCGCGCCGCTCCAGACCAGCGCATCGATGGCGGCGGTTCGCGGCGCCGGGTGACGCAGACTCACCCCGATCATCACCGCCAGGTCGATCGCGAGCAGGATGGGCGCGGCGTAGAGAAATTGCAGCTGTATGACGCCCAGCACCGTCGTCAGCATGAACAGTGTCGCGCCGCACACGGTCCCCACCAGCAACGTGGCGCGCGCGCCGGCGGCACTGGCGCGCGCCCAAAACTGACCGGCCACGAACAATGCGACGATCGGCGGCACCGCATAGGCCAGCACGGCCTGCAGGTACTGCCACAGATCGCCGAAGCGCTGGATCTGCGGGGCCCACAGCACCGCCACCACCAGCACCGCGAGAGCGCTCAGCCGTCCGATACGGACCGGATGCGCGGCCGCCACGCTCGGGGCGATCTGCCCGAACAGATCGATCGTGATCAGGGCGGCGGCGCAATTGAGCGTCGAGCCGAATGCGGCCAGCGTGGCGCCGATGAAGCCGGCGGCCACCACGCCGAGGAGCCCGGCGGGCAGGAGATTACGCATCAGATCCGGGTAGACTTGGTCGGGGTTCGACAGATGCGGATATAACACGAGCGCGCACGTTCCCGGCAGCACCAGCAGGAACAGTTCGGGAAGTTTCAACAGCCCGGTCAACAGGGCACCGCGGCGGCCGTCATCGAGCGAGCGCGCCGAGAGCACCCGCTGCACGATGTAGTGGTTGGTGCACCAGTAATAAAACCCGAGCACCGGTATACCGAACAGCAGGCCCGGCCAGGGCACCCCGGCGGAGCGGACCGGCTCGATCAAGCTCAGCATGCCGGGATCGACCCGGCGGGTGAGTGCCTGCCAGCCGCCGACGCGCATGAAGGCCGCCGCGGCGATGAGGCAGGCGCTGCCGATCAGCAGCACCGCCTGCACCGCTCCCGTCCACATGACCGCGCGCAGACCGCCGGTGAGCGTGTACAGGCTCGCCACGCCCGCGAGCAGCGCCACGAGCGCCCACAGCGGCACGCCCGGCAACAGCATGCGGCACACCAGAGCGCCGCTGTAGAGTGCGGCGGCTGAATCGACGAACACCAGCAGAAATAACGTCAATGCCGCGAAGTACACGCGCGCACTGCGGTCGTAGCGGCGTTCGAGGAACTCCGGCATGGTGTAGACGCCGCTGCCGAGCACCGCCGGCAGCAGAAACACGCAGAAGAAAACCAGCACCACCGTTGCCGACCACTCGTAGTCGTATACGGAAATGCCAAACGCATAGCCGGCGCCAGCGAGCGCGATGATGGCCGTGGGGGAGATGTTCGAGGCGTACAGCGCCAGCCCGATCGCCGGCCAGCGCGAGGCGCGCGAGGCGAGAAAATAATCATCCAGACTGCGCTGCCGCCGTGAAACGAGCAGGCCGAAGCCGACCATGGCGACCGTGCAGGCTGCCGCAACCAACAGCGCGAGCGGCCCTGGCGCAGGCATCATCCGGCTCGCCCTGCGTGCCGCTGGTGCTGGATTGACAGCGCTGACATTTCTTCTATCAGATCCGCATGCGCAGAGTGGTGAGTTCCGGTCGCAGCCCCGCGACCCTGGAGGTCGTGGCGGAGCGGTCGGGAGTATCGGCGAAGACCGTCTCGCGCGTCATCAACAACGAGCCCAGCGTGCGCGCCGAGACGCGCGCGCGCGTGCTCGCCGCGATCCAGCAGCTCGATTACCAGCCCAACCTCGCGGCGCGCGGTCTTGCCGGCGACCGCTCGTTCCTGATCGGCCTGTTCTACGATCAGCCGGGCGACTACCTCAGCGAATTTCAAACCGGCGCCGTCCAGCGCTGTCATGAATCCAACCTGCATCTGATGGTCGAGCCGCTCGAGGCGAGCAGTCCTGACCTGCGGCGGCGCCTCAGCACGCTCATCCGGCAACTGCGTTTGGAGGGCGTGATCCTGCTGCCGCCGCTCGGCGACCTGCCGGCGGTCCATGCCACCTTGGCGGCCGCCGGCGTCCCGGCGGTGCTCATCGCGCCGATGCACGCCCGGCTCGATGCGCCCGTGGTCGACACCGATGATCGTGCCGCAGCCCGCGATCTGACCTGCGAACTGCTGGCGCGCGGACACCGCCGCATTGCCTTCATGCTCGGCCGTCCGGCGCACCGGGCCACCGAGCAGCGCTATCTCGGTTTCGCCGATGCAATGCGCGCGCACGGTCTGGACATCGACCCGGCGCTGGTCCAGAGCGGCAACTTCGAGTTTGCCGAAGGGCTCGAGTGTGCGCGCCGCATGCTCGGTCATCGGCCGCGACCCACGGCGATTTTTGCCAGCAACGACGATATGGCCGCGGCCGTCGTGTCGGCGGCCCGACAGCTCTCGGTCGCCGTGCCTGAGCAGCTGTCCGTCGTCGGCTTCGATGATGCCCCGGTAGCCACCATGATCTGGCCACAGCTCTCCACGGTCCGCCAGCCAGTCCGCACGCTCGGTCGTGTCGCCGCCGATCTGATCAGCGAATATCAACCGCACCGCCACGGCTGGCCGCAGCCGGTGCCGCGGCGGCGCGTG
>JAPTUI010000236.1 GCA_028067895.1 Pseudomonadota bacterium
AGATCGCCTCGAGTTCCCCGGCGCGGAACACCCGCAGCAGCACCTCCTGGGTCAGGTCCTCCGCATTGTCACGGTCGCGCACCCGGCGCAGGAAGTAACTGCGCAAGGGCGCGGAAAACCGCTCGGCCAGCTGATTGCTGGCGATGAACTCGACTTTCTCGGGCGGTTGACTCATGGTGCGGGGCCGGCGCCGATCGGTATTGTTTTTACGCTAGCACGTCCGGGCGGCTCAGCCAAAACGGGCAAAGGCGAGCAGCGCGAGGGTCACCACGATCGCCCCGCCGATGCGGATCGCGATCTGGGCGAACGGCATCAGCTCCATTCGTTCGGCCGCCGTGAGAATGGCCACCCCGCCGGTGCCGCCCTGCCCGGCGTGCGTCGCGTTCACGATCGCCGCCTCGATCGGATACAGGTTCACCTTGCGGCCCACCCAGAAGCCGACCCCGACCAGGGTGAGCACCGTGGCCGCGATGGTCACGAGGTTGGCCGGCGCGAGCGCCGACAGCAGGCTCTGCCACGGCGTCCACGCGACTCCGACCATGAACAGCAGCGGGTACGTGCCGACCCTGGCGAACATCTGGAAGACCGCATCGGCGCCGAGCTGCAGTCGGCGGGTGACCGCCCAACCGAGTTTCATGGCGACCGCGACGACCAGCATCACCACCGGCGCAGGCAGCTTCCACATCTGGAAGGCGAACTCCCCGACCAGATAGAGCGTCACGGCGGTGATCAGGCCGGAGGCGATGCTCATCACATCGAGGTGCGGCGGGGGTTCGTCGCGGCGCAGAAACTCATCGTCCGCCGTCCCCGGCTGCAGCCGCCCCCCACCGCTCAAGGCCGGGCGGCGCTTGCCGAGCCAGTTCAGTCCGCCGGCGAGCAGGATCGCGAACAGACTGCCGATCATCACCGCCGGGAGGATCAGGGCGAACTGGCTGCCGAAGTTCTGGTGCAGCACGCTCGCGTACCCGATCGACAGAGGCGCTGCGCCATCGCCGACGCCACCGGCCATCACCGGCAGCACCACGTAGAACAGCGCATGCTCGGCACCGAGCCCGAGCGCCGTACCGACCGCGACGCCGACGATCACCGCCGCCACGGTTCCGATCGCGAGCGGAGCGAAAATGCGCACGAACCCGCGGATCAGGATGGTGCGGTCCATGGCAAAAACGCTGCCCACGATCACCGCGGCGATGTAGAGAAAGAGATAGTTGGACTGCTTGGTGAACTGCGAGACCACGCTCACCATGTGGGTCGGCAGGATGTGGTAGTAGACCAGCACCGAGGGCAGAAACGTCGCCAGGATCACCGCGCCGCCCACGGTGCGCAGGCCCGGGATGCTCTGCCCGACCTGCGCGCACAGAAACGACAGCAGTACCGTGACCCCGATCATCATCGGCAGTCCCATCGTGACCTTGTCGCTCGCCACGAAATACCACAGCACGAGCGCGAGAATCACCGCGATGGGCACCGGCACGACGCCGAGCCGCCAGTCCATCATCCGCTGCAGGGCCTGAGCCCATCGTGGCGGCGTATCACGCATGTCACCTACCCCCTCTTCTGTCGACGAGAGCCGGTCCTGGGGCACCGACCCCGGCGCTTTTCGTGCGCCGTACTGCAGTACAGACGTCCGGATGCGGCAAATCCTCCTCCCCGGCCGGTTCGGCCTCGGGCTCAGGAGGCACCGAACAGCCGGTCGGCCACGAACGGATTGGTGCGCCGCTCGGCCCCGAAGCTCGACATCGGACCGTGGCCCGGCACGAAGCGCACGTCGTCCCCGAGGGGAAAGAGCCGCTCGCGGATGGAATGGATCAGCGCCTGGGTGTCCCCGCGCGGGAAGTCGGTGCGGCCCACCGATCCGGCGAACAGCACATCCCCGACCCAGGCGGTGCGCGTCGGACGGTGGAAGAAGACAACGTGCCCCGGAGTGTGACCCGGACAGTGCAGCACCTCGAGCGTCTCCTCCCCCACGCTGACGGTGTCCCCGTCGACCAGCCAGCGGTCCGGCTCGAACGACGCGGCCGGCGGAAATCCATACTGGGCCGCCGCCGCCGGCAGCGCCTCGATCCAGAACTGATCCGCCCGACCGGGCCCCTCCACCGGCAAGCGTCGCTCGCGCGAGAGCTGCGCCGTCGCCGCGCAATGGTCGAGGTGCGCGTGGGTCAGCAGGATCTTCGTCAGCGTCAGTGCGCGTCGATCCACCTCGGCGAGCAGGCGCGGCACGTCCCCGCCCGGATCGACGAGCGCAGCGTGGCCGTGCGCATCCCAGAGCAGCGAGCAGTTCTGCTGAAACGCCGTCACCGGCACGATCAAAAACTTAAGCGCACCACTCATCGGAGCATCTGCGCGAGACGCGCGGCGGTTGCTTCCGGGGCCGCATCGCTCGCCTCGAGCGCACAGCTGCGGCCGCGTCGGGGGGCATACAGCTGCGCCAGAGTGACCTTGAACAGACCGGCCGTCAGCGTATCGGTCGCGGCCCCGAGATGCATCAGACCGGAATCGGCGCAGACGAAGCACTGCACGGCGTCGATCACTGCGGCGACCTCCCGGATGCGCCGTGAGGAGAACCCCGGCAACGCCGCAAGCGAGGCGCGCCCCCCGGGCGGGCGGATCTCGATGAACCGGGCCGCAGGCAGGAGCGTGCGCAGCTCGTCGATCAGCCGCTGCCACCACGCGAGCGCGAAGCGCTTCGGACCGGTCGCATGCGTCGCGACGGCGATCACCGGCACGTGCGCCTCGCCGCCGAGCAGTCGGCGGACCTCGTGGCGGCCGTACTCACGCTCCGCGTCAGTCAGCCGCACGTTGAGCGTCACCTCATCGGCGCGTGCGGACTTCGGGTCCAGACCGAACAGCGCGCGGCGCGCCAAGTACACCGGATAGGCGCCCATGTGCCGCGGCGCGTCCTGGAAGGGCACGCTCACATCGACGCCCTGCTCGGCGCGCGGAATGGTGAATCCGACCTTGAGTCCCCCGGCGAGGTGACGGGTGAGAAAGCGCGCCGTCCAGGAGTTCGGGCATGGATCGATGATGACATCGTAGCGCTTGCGGCGCACCGCGAGCAGCGTGCGCAGGTAAGTGAGCGGATGGCGGACCCCGCGAAATGGCAGCGCATGGACACGCCGCACGGCGGGGAATTCCTGGAAGATCTCCGCCGCCGCCGGGCAGGCCGTGAGAATCTCGATCTGCGCCTCGGGCAGCGAGTGCTGCAGCTCCTCGACCAGCGGGGTCAGCAGCACCGTGTTGCCGAGGCGGGTATTGGGGCGGCAGATCAGAATGGAGGCGCCGGGGCCGAGCTCGGAACGCACGGCGGGCGCTGCGGAGGAGGTGATTTCAGCCCGGGACATCCGCGCATTGTCGCCGATGTCCCGGGCTGAAAACAGGCCGCTGCGGCGGCGCGCTACTGCACGCTGTAGCCGCGTGCGTGCAGGCAGGCGGTAAACGCCCGGCGGTAATCGGCACGCTCCCCCGCAGTGGCCCGGGCGTCCTGGCGCGCGTTGAGCGGATCGAAGCCGCTCTGCGCCACCGCCCAGGTGTTGCACGCGTAACGGGCGTTCGCGCTCTGCTGGGCATCCTGGCCCTTGAGCGGCGTGACGCGCAGGCTGAGCACTCCACCCCCGCCCCCACCGCCATACTGCGGCGCGGGCGGGGGACCCGAGGGCGGTGCAGACGGCGGCGTTTGACCTGCGACCGGCGGAGGATCGGTCACGACGTACCCATCGTAGTAAGGATTCCAGGCGTAGTAGACGCGGTTGACGTAGTAGTACGGTACCCCGCCGAACGAGAGGGTCATGGCGCCGAACGGAATGCTGGTCATGAACCACGGATAGCTCCAGCCGTAATTGACCGGGGGCCAGTAGGACCCGCCCCAGTATCCACCGAGCCAGGCGGCGCCGTGCCAGTCGCGGTGATCCCAATCGTCCCCGCCCCAGCCTGCGTGCCAGCGATCGGCGCGCCAGCCGCCGTCGCCCCCGTCCCAGTGATCGCCGCCGTGCCAACGACGGTCTCCGCCGCCCTGCCAGTGCGAGTCCCCGCCCCCGTGCCACTGGTCGCGCTGCGGCCCGCCGGCATGCCAGGAGATCTGCGGTCCATGCGCCATCCAGTGCTCGCCGTGCGACTGCGGTCCGCCGCCCGGCGGCGGCTGGAAATGCCCGCCGCGCGGCCCATGGTCGGCCGCGAAGTGCGCATTGAAGGCAGGACCCCGTGGCGGATCGGCGTGGGCCGCAGCAGACGCAAACAGCAGCGTCAGCGCCGCGGCAAGACCCGCCGCGCCCTGCGCGAGACGACCGGCCGTCGAGCGGGTCGTGACCGGGTTTGAAGTGAACATGGTGTCCTCCTGCAGCTCGCCGGCTCCCAGCCACGAGACCCGGGCGCTGCGATACCCGTGATTAGACCACCCTCGGCCTACGCCGTTCAAACGACGGCGCGGCACCACGACTAGGCCTCCGTCGGCGTCACCGGCGGTGCTTCCCCGGGCGCTGCGCCCGCGCTCACGGACGCTTCGGGCTCGAGCGGCGCGAAGGGCTCTTCGGCAGCATCGGACTCTTCTGCCGCCGGTGCCGCCTCGCTCTGCGCCGGCGTCTCCTGCGGCACGGCCGAGAGGACTCTGACCTGCGGCGCCTCGAGATGGCGGCGCTGCAGCATCAGGGTGTTCTCCAACAGCAGCGCGATGCCTTCGGGCAGAAACTGGATCGTCTTCGAGGAGCTGCGCGGCATAGGCACGCGCATCGTCAGGCAGTAATTGACGATGGCGGCGGCGATGAGCGGCAGCGTATAGGTGCGCTCGAGCGCCGTCGGCTGGTTCGGCGGGCGGACCGAAAGTACGACGCTGCGCGAACGGTCGTCCTCCCCGTCGTGTACGGTGACTTCCACCAGCGCGGCATTCGCCGGCCAGCGGCCGTGCTTGATATCCAGTTCGATGAGCGCATCGACGACCGTGTCGAAGGGCAAGAGCAGACGCCGCGACTCGTGGATGAGTGTGTTGGCCATGGTAGTACTGCAGGGCAATCCGCAATGCCCGGACGGGTCGGACCGAAGTCGAGCGGCAAAAGTATAGTGAATTCCTCACGCGCGCACCATGGACGCGCGCCCCGTGCCCTGGGCGCACATGCGCTCCCCCGCGCAACAACATCGTGGCAATGCACCGTGGGCGTGTCGCGGATCACGTTCCGACCCGCCGCGGGGCGGTGCAGCCCTCGCTCATTGCGCCGGTTGGATGGTACCGGCCGCTTCACCGAACCCGATGCGCCGAAACCCTGCCCGCTCACACCTGGCACGCAGGATGACCCGGTCGCCGTCGACGAGGAACGTGCGGGTCTCACCGTCGGGCAGCGTCAACGGCTGCTTGCCCCCGCCGGTGAGCTCGAGCAGCGAACCGGCCTCGTGCGGCTGCGGCCCGGACTGCGTGCCGGTGCCGAGCAGATCGCCCGGCGCCAGGTTGCACCCGTTGACGGTGTGGTGCGTGACCATCTGCGCCAGCGACCAGTAGCTGTCGCGGAAGTTCGACTGCGACAACTGCACCGGCGGCTCGCCGCGTTCGCGCAGCCGGGCCGTCTCGAGTGCCACCGAAAGCGAGATGTCGAGCGCTCCGGCGGCGCGCAGTGCCTCGC
>JAPTUI010000011.1 GCA_028067895.1 Pseudomonadota bacterium
GTGCATTGCCCGGCGCGCTCCGCCACGCTCAGCAGCAGTTCCGGATGCTCGACGCCGATGAGCAGCACTGAGGCCGGTGGCGGGGTCATCTCGGCCTCGAGCTCCGCGCGCAGCTCGCGCCCGAGGCGCGAGACCGCCGGTGCCGTGCCCGGCGTCGCGCCAGCGGCACGCACGCGCTGGCGGTCCTGCGTGAGCAGCGGGTCCGCACGCTCGATCTGCCCGACGAGGCCGCGCACGAAGTTTGCCGCCGGCGTCGAATGCGCCAGGCGGTAGTGCACCCATTGCCCCCGGCGGACGCGCTCGACCAGCCCGGCCTCGGTCAGGATGCGCAGATGCCGCGAGACCCGCGGCTCGCTCTGACCGAGCACCTGCGCGAGGTCCGAGACGCTCAGCTCGCGCTCGGCGCACAGGGCCAGCAGCCGCAGGCGGGTGGCCTCGGCCGCAGCGCGCAACCAGAGCAGTGTGTCGTCGAAGGGCAGCACGTGGAATTCAAGAATTGCACAAATCTTTAAATGAAGGATAGCACACGAGGCCAGCGTGAGACCATGGTTCGCCAATCGTGCCGGATGACCCGCCGGCCGGCAGGTCAGTGGATCAGGGCCGACACGTCCGCCGCGCCGCTGTCCGTGAACAGCGCTTCGACGGCCTGGGCGTCGAACCGGTAGGGCCGGCGGCAGAACTCGCACGTGACGGTCACCGCGCCCTCTTCGGCGAGGATTTCGCGGACCTCATCGGCGCCGAGCGCGCGCAGCAGCGAGGTCACCCGGCCCTCCCCGCAGCGGCATTCGAATAGCACCGTCGAGCCGCCGAACAGCCGCACGTCATGCTCGGGAAGCACGGCGCCGAGCACGGCCTCCACGCCCGCATCGAGCAGCGTCTCGGGCGCGAGGCGCTGCATGCCGTGCAGCACGGACTGCCAGAGCGCCTCGGCGCCGGCGCTCGCCTCGGATTGCGGCAGCTTCTGCACCAGCAGCCCGGCGCAGCGCGCTTCGTCCGCGGCCAGCTGCACGCAGGTCGGCAGCTGCTCCGAGGCGCTGAAATACGCCTCCAGGGATTGTGCGAGCGAGTCGCCGGCGAGCGGCACGATGCCCTGGTAGCGCAGGTTGCGCTCATCGGCCTCGATGGTGACCGTGAACCGCCCGCCCTCCCCGACCAGCGCGCGAAACGTCTCGCCCGCCGAGCGCTGCGCGTCGATCGCAGCGGCGAGCGTTTCGTCGTAATGCGCAACGGCCCGCACACCGAACTCGTGGGTGCATTGTGCGACGAGCAGACTGACGGCGCCGTGACCCTGCATCTGCAGCGTCAGCCGCCCGCGAAACTTCAGCGTCGCCGCGAGCAGCACCGAGGCGGCGACCGCCTCACCGAGCAGCGCGCGCACCGCGGGCGGGTACTCGCCGTTGGCGCGCAGCGCGCGCCACGCGTCCTCCAGGTGCACCCAGTGCCCGCGCACCGGCTGCTCATCGACGAGGAAGCGGCGTACCGTGTCGTAACCTGTGTCAGCGTCCATGCGCGCAGCATGGAGCATTCTCAGGCGCGACTCAACCAGGCAGCTTCTTCTTCAGCAGCTCGTTCAGCTGCGCGGGGTTGGCCTTGCCCTGCGTCGCCTTCATGACCTGACCGACGAAGAAGCCGAACAGCTTGTCTTTGCCGGCGCGGTACTCCGCGAGCTGAGCCGGGTTCTTCGCCATGACGGCTTCGATGGCCTGCTCGATCGCCCCGGTGTCGGTGATCTGCTTCAGACCCTTCGCCTCGATGATCGCATCGGCACTCTCGCCGCTCGCCCACATCGCCTCGAACACCTCCTTGGCGATCTTGCCCGAGATGGTGTCATCGGCGATGCGTACGAGCAGGCTCGCGAGCCGCTCGGCGCTGAGCCGGCCGGCACTGATCTCGAGCCCGTCCTTGTTCAGCGCCGCGGACAGCTCGCCCATCACCCAGTTCGCCGCGAGCTTCGGCTGTTCGGGCACGGCGCGCACCACCGCCTCGTAGTAATCGGCCAGTTCGCGGCTCGCGGTGAGCACGAGCGCATCGTAGGCCGACAGTCCGTACGCGGCGACGAATCGGGCCGCCTTGGCATCCGGCAGCTCCGGCAGCGCCTCGCGCACCGCCTCGATGTAGGCCGCGTCGATCTCGAGTGGCAGCAGATCCGGATCCGGAAAATAGCGATAGTCGTTCGCCTCTTCCTTCGAGCGCATCGAGCGGGTCTCGCCCTTGTCCGGATCCCACAGGCGCGTCTCCTGGACCACCTTGCCCCCGGACTCGATCAGTTCGATCTGACGCGCCGCCTCGTACTGGATCGCCTTCTCGACGTAGCGGAACGAGTTGATGTTCTTGATCTCGGCGCGGGTGCCGAACTTCTCCGTGCCCACCGGCCGCACCGACACGTTCGCATCGCAGCGGAACGAGCCTTCCTGCATGTTGCCGTCGCAGATCTCGAGGTAGCGGACCAGCGTGTGCACCTTCTTCATGTAGGCGACGGCCTCCTTGGCCGAGCGCATCTCGGGCTCCGAGACGATTTCGATGAGCGGCGTGCCGGCCCGGTTCAGGTCGACGCCGGTGAACGCCCCGAGGCCCTCGTGCAGCGATTTGCCCGCATCCTCCTCCAAATGCGCGCGCGTCACGCCGATGCGCTTGACGGTGCCGTCCTCGAGCACGATCTCGATCGCGCCGGCGGCCACGATCGGCAGCTCGTACTGGCTGATCTGATAGCCCTTGGGCAGGTCCGGGTAGAAGTAGTTCTTGCGCGCGAACACCGAGTGGCGCGCGATGCGCGCGCCGATGGCGAGCCCGAAGCGCACTGCCATGCGCACCACCTCGGCGTTGAGTACCGGCAGCACGCCGGGGTAGCCCAGATCGACTAAGCAGGCCTGGGAATTCGGCGCCGCGCCGTAGGCGGTCGGCGCCCCGGAGAAGATCTTCGAGCGGGTGGCGAGCTGGGCGTGAATCTCCAGCCCGATGACCGTTTCCCAGGCGCTCATGCGTACGCCTCCGGAATGCGCAGATGCCAGTCGGTCTCGCGCTGGAAGCGGTGCGCGGCGTTGAGCAGCCGCGCCTCGGCGAAATGCGGCCCGATGATCTGCAAACCGGCCGGCAGGCCCGCGGCGAACCCGCACGGCACCGACATCGCCGGCAGCCCGGCCAGGTTCGCCCCGATGGTGTAAATGTCGTTCAGATACATGGTGATGGGATCGGCCACTTTGGCGCCAAGCTCGAACGCGGGCGTGGGCGTCGTCGGGCCCATCAGCAGGTCCACCTCACCGAATGCGCGCTCGAAGTCCGCGGCGATCAGGCGGCGCACGCGCTGCGCCTTGAGGTAGTACGCGTCGTAGTAGCCCGCGGAGAGCACGTAGGTGCCGGTCATGATGCGCCGCTTGACCTCCGCGCCGAAGCCCTCGGAGCGCGAACGCTTGTACAGGTCCTCGAGGTCGCGCGCCTCGGCGCAGCGGTGCCCGAAGCGCACCCCGTCGTAGCGGGCGAGGTTCGAGGAGCACTCCGCCGGGGCCACCACGTAGTACACGGGCACCGACAGGGGAATGTTCGGCAGACTCACCTCGCGCACGCTCGCCCCGAGACGCTCGAACACCTGGAGCGCCTCGCGCACGCAGCGCTCGTAGGCCGCATCGAGTCCGGTGTCGAAGAACTCCTTCAGCACGCCGATCTTCAGCCCCGCGAGCGGCTGATCGAGCTCAGCGAGGTAATCGGGCACCGGCGCATCGACGCTGGTCGAGTCGCGCGGGTCGAACCCGGCCATCTCGCGCAGCACCCGCGCGGCGTCCTCGGCGCTCGCGGCGATGACCCCGGCCTGATCGAGGCTCGAGGCGAAGGCGATCATGCCGTAGCGCGAGACGCGCCCGTAGGTCGGCTTGATGCCGGTGACCCCGCAGAAGGCGGCCGGCTGGCGGATCGAACCGCCGGTATCGGTCGCCGTGGCGGCCGGCAGCAGCCGCGCGGCTACCGCGGCCGCCGAGCCGCCCGAGGAGCCGCCGGGCACGAGCGCGCGGTTCCAGGGATTGCGCACCGGGCCGAAGTAGCTGGTCTCGTTCGAGGAGCCCATGGCGAACTCGTCCATGTTGAGTTTGCCGAGCATCACCGCGCCGGCGGCCTTCAGCCGGCTCACCACGGTGGCATCGTAGGGCGAGATGAAGTGCTCAAGCATGCGCGAGCCGCAGGTGGTGCGCACCCCGGCGGTGCAGAAGAGGTCCTTGTGCCCGAATGGCACGCCTTCAAGCGCCCCGCCTCGGCCGGCAGCGAGCGCGCGGTCGGACGCTTCGGCCTGCGCGAGCGCCTGCTCGGCCGTGACCGTGACAAAGGCGTTCAGATCGCGCTGGCTTGCCTCGATGCGCGCCAGAAAGGCGCGCACCAGCTCGACGCTGGAGACTCTGCGGGCGCGCAGATCGGCCGCGAGCTGCGTGAGGGTTTGACGGTACATCACGGCTGCGGCGGCCTCATTCAATGACCTTGGGCACCAGGTAGAGCCCGGCGGCCACCTGTGGGGCGTTTTTCTGGTACAGCTCGCGCTCATCGGGCTCGCTGACCACATCGGGGCGCAGCCGCTGGGTCAGACCCGGCAGCGGATGGGCCATGGGCGCGATCCCTGCGGTCTCGGCCCGCTCGAGCTCGCCGATGAACTCGACGATGCTCGAGAGGTTCTGCTGGAAGCGCGGGATCTCGGCCGGCTCGAGCTCGAGGCGGGCCAGGTGGGCGATGTTTTCGACTTGCTCGCGGGTCAGGGCCATCGGTGCTTCGGACGCGGCATGAACTGGGCTCGAAATCATACATGTTGCCTTGCTCAATGTGCTATCGGTTGCTAGATTACGCGCCACTTTGTAGAGGTGCCTCTCCGGAGGCTCTCCATCCACCGCCTCATCCGTATTCGGACGCTTCATGCTCAAACGCTTGCGCGGCTACTTCTCCAGTGATCTGTCGATCGACCTGGGGACGGCCAACACCCTCATCTACGTCCGCGACAAGGGCATCGTGCTCAACGAGCCGTCGGTCGTCGCGGTGCAGGACGAGCCGTCCCGGGGCGGCAAGGTCATCGTCGCGGTCGGCTCGGAGGCCAAGGGGATGCTCGGGCGCACCCCGGGGCACATCACCGCGGTGCGGCCGATGAAGGACGGCGTGATCGCCGACTTCACCTATACGGAGAAGATGCTCCAGTACTTCATCAACAAGGTGCACGGCAACCGGATGCTCAAGCCCTCCCCGCGCGTGCTGGTGTGTGTGCCGTTCGGCTCCACCCAGGTCGAGCGGCGCGCCATCCGCGAGTCGGCCGAAGGCGCAGGCGCCCGCAACGTCGGCATCGTCAGCGAGCCGATGGCCGCGGCGGTCGGTGCGGGACTCCCGGTGCACGAGGCGCGCGGCTCGATGGTGCTCGACATCGGCGGCGGCACCTCCGAGGTGGCCGTGCTGTCTCTGAACGGCGTCGTCTACGCAAACTCCGCGCGGATCGGCGGAGATCGCTTCGACGAGGCGATCATGAGCTACGTGCGGCGCAATTACGGCATCCTGATCGGCGAGGCGACCGCCGAACGGATCAAAATCGAGATCGGCTCGGCCTACCCGGGCCAGCAGGTGCGCGAGCTGTCGGTCAAGGGCCGTAA
>JAPTUI010000211.1 GCA_028067895.1 Pseudomonadota bacterium
GTATCGACTTGGTTGGCGCTTGCGCTGGCACGCCAGGGCAAGCGCCAGCAGGCCGCGCAGGTCATCGCTCCGGTCGTGACCTTTGACGAAGGTCTCCTGGCTCGCGATCACGGCGACGTCTGGGTGCCGTATGAGCTCGCCGGTGCGCTCTATGCTCAATCGCTCACCGAACCGCCTCGGCGTGCCGCTTTGCTCGCGCGGGCGGCCGGGCTGCTGGCTCATCTTCCGGTGCGCCTCAGGCACTTACGCGATGTGCAGGTGTTGCGGCACTGGGTGGCGCAGGGGCGCTGAGTCTGGAGCGGCCTTTCGCTGCCGCAGACCACAGAGCGCTTCGGCGCGGCTCGCAGCACGGCGGTGGAACTCAGCGGCGAACGCAAAGCGCCGTGCGGGACATCGGTATGCGACGGGAGGAAGGTCTGTGATGGCATCGATCTGGACGAGCACGTGCTCCCCTTCGGCGTGTGGCCTGAACGGCCGAGTCACCGGCGTATGCGGTTCGGGTGGCGTGCCCTCGAGTGACCCGAAGGGGGACTCGAGCACGTCCAGGCGTGCTCCCGGGTGATGCCGAGGATCCCTGCTGCGAAATCCGTGAGTGATGCACGGTGCTCTAGATTCTGAACGGACACGTCGAGCGGCGCGCGCGTGCTGCGGACGGACCACGCCCCGCGGGCGCGCGGTGGGTCGCGCTCGACGGCACAGCAGGGCGACCCATCGAACCGGGGCCTGCCGTACGAGGACTATGCTCGACAGGTCTAAGGGAACCCCCGCCCGCTTTTTGCTTATTCCCAGTCCTCGATGGTGAGTCCCGCCACGCGTTGAAACTCACCTTGATTGTGGGTCACCACGGTGAGCCCGCGCGAGAGGGCCTGGCCCGCGCTCAACACGTCGTAGGGTCCGATGGGGGTTCCTGCGCGAGCCAGGCGCGCGCGGAGTTCTCCGGCGATGCGCGCATCCTCGCGATCAAATTCCAACACTTCGAATGCCAAGCCATCGAGTCGATCCACAGTCTCGCTCGTGCGTTGTCCCTTGTACGCGCCGTAGAACAGCTCGTGCACCACGATGGAGCACAGGCCGAAATCTGCCGGCCGGTGCTGGCGCAGCCGCGCCAAAAAACCCTCATGGCCCTTCAGTAGCGCGATCACGGCGTTGGTGTCGAGCAGGAATTTCACTCGAGGGATTCCAGCGCCGGCCGCTCTTGCTCGGACGGCTGCTCACGGGCCGCGTGCTCGAATGCCTCATCGACCGGGCCGATCACGTGATCGAGCCAGGCCCAATCCTCGGCGATCGGTTCAAGGATCACCGCCCTGCCGCGACGGCGGATGCGCACCTGCTCGGTATCAAAGCGGAAATCCTTGGGCAGTCTCACGGCCTGGGAGCGGCCCGACCAAAAAACTTTGGCGGTGTCCATATCGCGGTCCCCATGTGTGATATCTCTCAAAAGTATATCTCATTTAAAGATCCCGTCAAAGCGAAATGGGCGGAGGCGCGATCCCGGCGGTTTAAAGTCCCCCATAGGGGATCTGTAAATCCCTCGCCTTCAGGCGACGGGAGCATGGACGGGTGCAACGGGGAGCGGATGCGTGCGGTGTGGGGCCACGAGCGGTGAACGTGGTCGAGGTGGTTGGTGATGGCGATTTCCGTGCATGGGCGTGAATGGTCAGTAGTGGCAAAGCTTGCCGGGCTACGCCTCCAGGAGGAGAGTCAGCCGCAGGCCGACGGATACCCGGCTTGAGCCGTATCCGCGAAGCCACCGGCTTTAGCCGGTGGTCGTTCACATCACCGCGCAGCGGGATGGCTGCCGGCCAAAGACGATCAGACCCCGTACCGATACCCGTTCGCGCAGCTGGATCCAATTACAGTCGGGGTAAACGCCTCTACCGCCGGGTAGGCGGGACGTGAAGCGGGTGGAGCAGATCCGAGACGCGGTTCGGTTCAACCGTCAGGCACGTCCGACCGCTGAGCAGCGCGAACGGGATGGAAGCTCGCTCGGGACGGAGGCCCTGCGCGTGCGGTCAGGAACAGCGCAGCGCACGGTCAAGTCTGGGCGCCAATAGGCTCAGCGCAGGGTCAAGTCCGTGTACGCATGACCCACAGCAGAACGCCGCCCGAAGGCGGCGTTCTGCACAAGCAACGGCCGGGCCTGAACCCGGCGAAGACTCAGGCCCGCTGGCGGCGGCGCGAGAGCGCCCAGCCGAGGCCGGCCAGTCCGGCGGCAAAGAGCACGAGTGCGCCCGGCTCCGGAGTCGCCACTGGCGGCGTGCCGCCGTCTTCGAACAGGGCGCCGCTCGGCGCGGTGGCGGAGATATCGACGCCCTCCGTGCGAGGATTCGGCACGCTCAGGAATCCCGCCACGACGCTGCCGAGCTGCAGATCTCCGATGCTCAACAGCGGGCCTGTCATGCGGCCTTTCTTCGGCTCCAGGGTTACGGGGCCGAGAAATGTGAAATAGACGTTATAACCGGTCGCCCCGGAATCGACCGATTGGGTCGAGCCGAGCCACGCGCTGAGCGGATTATTCGGGCTGGCCGAAAATCCGAGGAAATTCTGCAGCGTGCCGCTGGTCCACGTTCCGCTGTTCTTGTAGGCGACGAACGATCGCGCAGTCGTCGGGTCGCCACCGATCGTCCCATTGATCGTGTAGGAGGACGCAGCGGCGTAGTTGTTCGGCACCAGCACGGCAACCGCAAACAGACCGCTGGTCGGTCCTTTCGAAATCCAGAAGCCGAAGTTCGGCGAGGTGTCGCTGGTCGGCGTGACCGTTCCGTTGTCCGTGCAGCTCGGCGTCGAGCCGTAGCAGAACGCGTGGAGGGGACCGGCCGAGGCACTGACCGCAACCGCGAAGCCGCCCAGCGCCACCACACCCATCCACGCTGATTTCCATCGTCGAGTCATCGCCGTCTCCTGAAAGCCTCTCGGCCGTCGGTCGCCAGAGCGCACTGTTGTGTACTGACGACAATGAAGCAAATTTTGTGCCTGAATTTGAGCAATCCAATTAAATCAGCGGATTGCGAGCGAATCGCGTGTCTTTTTTTTTACTTAATTCAAAGGCGCTTTCGCCGCGTTGTCAAAAAATTCGACACCATTTTTCGAGCGCGTCGCGTGGCGCGTCTTTGGCGATAGCAGAGCCGGTCACACGTTCTATACTTTGTCCAGGGGCTTGGCCATCGCGTCGCTGAAGGAGAGTGCATTGCGGCTTCCCGTGGTCTCTCGTATGAGCGTCGGACGCTGGGTCGTTTGTACAGGTGCTGCGCTGCTGCTGACCGCCTGTGGCGCAGGAGGCAGCAGTAGTTCGAGCAGTGGGTCCGGGGGCGGCTCCGGGGGCGGCACGCCCACCACGTATACCGTGGGGGGCACGGTGAGCGGACTGAAGGCCACCGGTCTGGTCCTGACGGACAATGGCGGGAATTCGCTCACCGTCGCCTCGGGTGCCTCGACGTTCACGTTCAGTCAGGCACTGCAATCGGGGGCAGCGTACTCGGTAGCGGTCGCGACCCAGCCGAGTGGTGAGACCTGCTCGGTGGGCTCAGCCTCCGGGACGGTCTCTGGCAACGTGACCAGCGTGACGGTGACCTGCCTGCCGCAGTTCACCATCGGGGGCACGGTGAGTGGCCTGACGGCCTCGGGTCTCACCCTGCAGCTCAATGGCCAGTACTCTCTCTCGGTGCCGGCGAATTCCAGCCAGTACACCTTCGCTCAGACGGTGCTGTCCGGCACCGCGTACCAGGTGAAGATCGCGGCTCAGCCGACGGGCGAGACCTGCGCCGTCAGTGCGCCGTCTGGTACCGCGTCGAGCAATGTGACCAACGTCAACGTTGCATGCTCGGTGCAGACGTTCACCGTCTCGGGGACCACCTCGGGGCTCACCACGGGCGGACTGAAGCTGCAGGACTTCACCCGTGGTGAGACCCTCTCGGTTGCGGCGGACGCGACGACCTTCGCGTTTACGAATCCCGTTCCCTACGGCACGAATATCGCGGTCACGATCGCGCAACAGCCGTACTGGGACTGGTGCTCTGCGGCTGCGGAGAATTTCTCCGGGCCAATCAGCGCCAATGTGACCCAGGAGAGTTTCACGTGTGCGAACGCCACCGCCACGAGCAGCGCTGCAGCCGCGGGCCAGACTTACAGCAATCCGGCTCAGATTGCGCTCGACAGCAACGGCGATCTGTTCATCGCCGATAGCCACAACAATCGGATTCTCGAGATCAGCGCCAGTGGCGCTGTGAGCACGGTGGCGAGCGCCAGTGCGGGTCTGAACACGCCCGATGGGGTGGCCGTCAACGCTGCCGGCACCCAGCTGTACGTTGCCGATACGGGCAATAACCGCATCGTCGAGGTCTCCCTGCCCAGCCTCGCCGAGGCTACGCTGCTATCGAGCGGATTGAACCAGCCCGCGGGGGTGGCGATCGACCCGGTCAACGGCGATGTCATCGTGGCCGACACCGGCGACAGTGCGATCAAGTCCGTGACGCCCGCGGGCGTCGTGACCACGCTGGCAGATTCGAGCAAGGGCGTGAATGCTCCGGAGGGCGTCGCGGTCGATGCCTCGGGCAACATTTACGTCGCGAACACCTCCGCCAACTCGGTCCTGGAGATTTCCTCCGGCGGGACCGTGACGTCACTGCCCGGAACGTTCTCCAACCCCTTTGGCGTTGGCGTGGATGCGGCGGGCGATGTGTACGTCGCCAATACCAATGGTGATGACGTGGTGCAGGTCACGCCGAGCGGTGCAGTGCGTACGCTCGCGGGGACTACCGGCTCGCAGGGGGACTGTGCGACGACCAGCCCGGTGCTGTTCCACAACCCCTGGGGTGTGGCGGTGACGAGCACCGGAGCGCTCTATGTCAGCGACTATCTGGCCAACCAGGTCTGCACGCTGACGCCGGGTCCGTGATCTGACGGAGCTCTCACGCCCGTTCGCACCCGCCGCCCGGCGGCGGCTGCGAACGGGATCGGTGTCTGTGCCCCGATCCCCGATCTGCATTACGATCGCGTCGTGATCGCCTACCTCGTCTGCGCCGCCGCCTACTTCCTGCTGCTCATCGCGTGCGTCACGCTGTGGCGGCGGCGGCTGACCGGTTCGGGCATCACCGCGGCGGTGGCCGCGGAGTTCGGCTGGGCGGTCGTGATCGCCGTGCAGGGACACTTCGGTCCGGCGATCGAGGTGCTGGTCATCCCGGCCGAGTACCTGCGCGATCTGGCCTGGGCGCTGGTGCTGATCCGCTGCCTGAGTGCGGCTGAGACCACCGGCCTGGGGCGCATCGCCCAGCGCACCCTCACCGGGCTCGTGGCGCTCGTGGCGCTCTGGGCGCTCGGCGTATTCCTGCCGGGTGAGCCCGGGTTGCTGGTGCGCGCGGTCGGGCGCTACTGGCTCTGGGGCGGGTTCCTGCTCGCCATCACCGGGCTCGTGCTCGTCGAGCAGGTGGCCCGCAATACCCGCACGACCCAGCGCTGGAGCCTGAAGTACCTGTGGCTGGCGATCGGGGCGATCTACGCCTGGGATCTGTGCCTGTATTCGGTGGCCATGCTGCACGGCAGCCTCGCAGCGGTGCTGTGGACCGATCGGGGGTTCCTCAAGAT
>JAPTUI010000032.1 GCA_028067895.1 Pseudomonadota bacterium
CGCGATCGACGCGACGCTCGCGAACCTCGTCGGCTACGAGGACATCGTCCTCGCCAGCCGCAACGTGTACGGCGGCACGTACCAGCTCCTGCACGACTGGTACGGCAAGCGCAGCAACCTCAACGTCTCGGTCGAGTGGTTCGACGGGGAGACTGGCGCGCAATTCAGCGCGCGTCTCACTGAACTCGAGCGCCGCTACGCCGATCGTCTCGCCCAGGGTCGTCAGATCTATATCTATCTCGAGTCCCCGTGCAATCCGCACGGCAACATCCTCGATGTCCCGGGCATCTGCCGCGCCGCGCACGAGAAGGGCTTGACCGTGATCTGCGACGCCACCGTCGGCACCCCGGTGCTGCAGCGGCTCCTGCAGCGTCCCGAGCGCACCGAACGGCCTGACTTCCTCATTCATTCCTACACCAAGGACATCTGCGGCTCCGGTAACACCACCGCGGGCGTGGTGATCGGCCGCACCGAGCGGATGTTTCTGCCCAAGGGGCAGAGCGTACGGGCCTCAGGCCACGACGGGCACGAGCGCGAATACCGCTGGGACGAGACCATGTTCTGGAACGTGTACTACGTCAAAGGCGCGTTCCTCGATGCGGACAAGGCGTTCGAAGTGTTGAGCGGCATGCGGACCATGGAGCTGCGCGTGCTGCACAAATGCATCAACACCATCGTGCTGGCGCGCGCCCTGGCGCTGCATCCGATGATCAACGTGCACTGCTCGGCGGTGCACGGCCATCCCAACGGTGCACTGCGCGAGCAGCTGATGACGCTCGGACTTCCCGCTCCGCTGTTCACCATCGATTTCGAGGGCACCGCGCGCCATCCCGGCCGTCTTGAGCAAAGTCGCCTGGAGCGCCTGCTCGACAGTCTGGAGCCGGCATTCGGCTTGCAGGTGACGCTCGGACAAACTAACACGGTGGTGCTCTGTCCGGCGCTGACCAGCCACTCGGAGCTCAACGAGCAGGCACTCGCGGCCGCGGGGATCACGCCGACGACGCTGCGCATCTCGGTGGGCGACGAGGATCCGCGTTATCTGCTCGAGCACCTGCGCCAGGCCGCGGCGCTGGCTGCGGGCGATGCCGATGCGGACTTTGCGGCGGGCTTCCCCGGGCGCGAACGCCTCAATGAGATCTACCAGGAGGTGTATACCGACGTGCATCGCCGCTGGATCGCGGCGCGCTGCGCCGGCTGAGCGATACCAGGGCGCGGCCGCGACGGCCGCGCCCTGCCCCGAGAGCGGCGCAGCGCATCGAACTTCAGCAGCTGCAGTGAGCCTGCCGCCGCGCCAGGCGAAGAATGCCCCCAACGCCTTCGCAGTGGTGTGTGCAGCCACGATGAACACACGCCCGGTGAGCCGATCGATCACCGTCGGCCAATTGCCTTCGGCGATGAATGCGCGGCGCGAGCCTGAATTGAATCCCGGCTCATCCCAGCTCGTGGGAGCGCCGAGCGCAACGCGCCGCGTCAACTGGCAGGCCGGTGCGTCCATGATGCCGCCGCACGCGGTGCTCCAATTGTCGCTAATCGTCGTCACAAGTGGCGCTCGGCCTGCGAGCGCGCTAGGGTTCAACGAGGCCCGACGGACACTGGGCCGAAGGAGTCCTCATGACGCGAGTTGCGCTGCCGGGCAGCAGACGCGAACCTCTGCCGGGGGCACGGGCGCTGCGACCCGCCGCCGCCGAGGAGCGGTTGGAAGTGACCGTGATGCTGCGCCCGGGCGGTGCGGAGCTCTGGCAGGTGCGTCTCGAAAAACTCGCGCGCGGGGCACGACCGGCGCCGTTGACGCGCGAAGCTTTCGCCGAGATGCATGGGGCCAGTGAGAGCGATCTCGATGCCGTCGGCGCTTTCGCCGCCGCCCACGGTCTCGCCGTCCTCGTCCGACATCCGGCGCGCCGTACGATCACGCTCGGTGGCACCGTGCAGCAGATGAATGCCGCCTTCGGCGTAGAGTTGTGGCAATTCGAGCATGCGGGCGGGACGTACCGAGGTCTGCATGGACCGGTGCTCGTACCGACGGAGCTCGCGGACTGTGTCGTCGCGGTGCTCGGACTCGACAACCGTCCGCAGGCCCGGCCGCACTTTCGCATCCGCACCGGGCCGAAGCCGCGGCGCTCCCGCGCCGCGGCCCCGCGCGCCGCCGCCTTCTCCGCGGTGGAGTTGGCGGCGCTCTACGGCTTTCCTGCTGGTGATGGTGCCGGACAGTGCATTGCGTTGATCGAACTCGGCGGCGGCTACCGGCCCGCGGACCTGCGGACCTACTTCGGTGCGCTCTCTGTGCCGCTGCCCGCCGTCGTTGCGGTGTCGGTCGATCAGGCGCTCAACGCCCCCACCGGCAATCCCAACAGCGCCGATGGTGAAGTGATGCTCGACATCGAGGTCGCGGGTGCGATTGCCCCGGCGGCGACCATTGCCGTGTACTTCGCGCCCAACACGGACGCAGGGTTTCTCAACGCGCTCACCACGGCGGTGCATGACACGGTGCATCGCCCGTCCGTGATCTCGATCAGCTGGGGCGGCCCCGAACCTTCCTGGTCGGCACAGGCGCTGCGCGCGATGGATCAGGCGTTTCAGGCCGCCGCGGCGCTCGGCATCACGGTGTGCGTGGCGGCCGGCGACGGCGGCGCCACCGACGGTGCGGCCGGTGGTGTCTACGAAGTGGATTTCCCCGCGTCCAGTCCGCATGCGCTCGCCTGCGGCGGCACCCGAGTCACGGCCACGGCGAACGCGATTGTGAGTGAGACCGTGTGGAACGACGGCACGCCCGCGGCCGGCGCGACCGGCGGCGGCGTCAGCGGCTTCTTTGCGCTCCCTGCGTGGCAGGAGGGTCTGCAGACCACCGATGTGCAGGGAGCGACCCAGCTGCTCCCCCGCCGCGGCGTTCCCGACGTGGCTGCGGATGCCGACCCACGCTCCGGCTATCAAATCGTGGTCGACGGGGTATCGGCCGTCTTTGGCGGCACCAGCGCCGTGGCGCCGCTCTGGGCGGGACTGATCGCCCGCCTCAATGCGGCGGGCACCCAGCCCGCCGGATGGCTCAATCCGCTGCTCTATGCACACCCTGCGGCGCTGCGCGACATCACGCGAGGCAACAACGGAGGTTACAGCGCCGCCCCCGGGTGGGATGCCTGCACGGGCCTCGGCAGCCCGCTCGGGGCGCGCATCGCGGCGCTGCCCGGGGTGTGAGCGGCGCTCAGAGCTGTACGACACCCTCGAGATAAAAGACGCACTCGCCTTCGAGTTCGACTCGATCGTCGCGCACGCGGCAGCGCAGCTCGCCGCCGCGCCGGGAGGCCTGGTAGGCGCGCAGCTGCGTCTTGCCGAGTGTCGCGGCCCAGTAGGGCGCCAGCGCACAATGCGCGCTGCCAGTCACCGGATCCTCGGCGACGCCTCGCGCGGGCGTGAAATACCGGCTCACGCAGTCGTACTCGCCGCTGCCGCGCGCGGTAACGATCACCCCGAGCAGATCGAGGGCTGCGATCGCCGCAATGTCGGGGGACAGTGAGCGCACGGCCTGCTCATCGGCGAGCACGGCCAGGTAATTGATGGCATCGGCACGCACTTCGACCGGCGGCACGCCCAGGGCTCGCGCCAGCGCCGCGGGCGGCTCGATCCGCCGGGTCGGGCGGCCGGGAAAATCCATGACATACCCGCGCGCGGCGCGGGTGACGTGCAGCGCGCCGCTGGCGGTCTGGAAGGTCACCGCCGCGCGACCCGGCTCGAGCTTCTCCAACACGACCGCGGCGCTGGCGAGGGTGGCATGGCCGCACAGCGGCACTTCCACCTGGGGTGTGAACCAGCGCAGCCGGTACTGCCCGTCGCCGCCGACCAGGAAGGCCGTCTCCGAGAGGTTGTTCTCTGCCGCAATCGCCTGCAGCAGTGCGTCCGGCGCAAACGCCTCGAGCGGCATGACGGCCGCGGGGTTGCCGCCGAACGCCTGGTGCGTGAACGCGTCGAGTTTGAAGATTCTGCTGCGCATCGGCTCGCTCGCTCAGTTCGACGGGGTGCGGCCCTCGAGCCGCGCCAGGGTGCTCTCGATCCACGCCTGCACTTCCTGATTGACCTCGCGCGGATCGCGCCCGGCGGCGCTCACCGGCGGGCCGATCACCAGGCGGATGGTACCCGGCCGCTTGCGCCAGCCGCGGCGTGGCCAATAGCGGCCCGCATCGTGGGCCACCGGGACCAGGAATTTGCCGGTCTCTGCGGCGAGCAGCGCGCCACTCACGCCGTAGCGGCGGGTCTGTCCGGGCGGCATGCGCGTGCCCTCGGGGAAGATCATGATCCAATCGCCTTCCGCGAGGCGCTCTCGGCCCTGTGCGACCACCTGGCTGACCGCCGAGTGTCCCGACTTGCGATCGATCGCAATCGCGTGCATCTGCCGGATGCCCCAGCCGACTGCCGGAATCCAGGTCAGCTCGCGCTTGAGGACCCAGACCTGGCGCGGGAACACCAGCGCCATCGCGATGGTTTCCCACGACGAGGAGTGCTTCCAGAGCGCGATGTGATTGCCGGCCGGCAGATGCTCTGCGCCCTCGATGCGGTAATCGAGCCGGCAGGTCCACTTCAGCACCGTGAGCAGCACGCCCGACCACACTCGCACCAGCGCGTAGCGCCGCTCGAACGGCAGCATCGAACAGGCGATGACGAAGAAGATCGCGTAGCAGAACGTCCACGCAAACAGAAACATCGTGAAGAACAGCGAACCGAGCATTTGCATGTACGGTCCTCAGCCCGGCAGGCGCGACAGGTCGGCGACGCCGCTGAACAGGGTGCGCATCTCGCGCAGCAGCGCCAGGCGATTGGCGCGCAGGCGCGCATCCTCATCCATCACCATCACTTCGTCGAAGAACGCATCGACCGCCGGGCGCAGCCCGGCGAGCTCGGTGAGCGCCCCGGCGTAGTCGCGCCGCTCGATGGCCGCGCGTACCGTTGGACCGAGCGCCTGCAGTGCCTCGTACAGACCCTGCTCGGCGCCCGCACCGAGCAGGTGCGGATCGGGGGCCTGCAGCGGCAGGTCTCCGGCCTTCTTCAGGATGTTGGCGACCCGCTTGTTGGCGGCTGTGAGGCTCGCCGCATCGGGCCGCGCCAGGAAGGCCCCGAGGGCGCCGAGGCGCGCATCGAACTCCAGGGGCGAGCGCGGCCGGGTCGAGAGCACCGCGTCGAACATTTCCGGCGTGACGGTGCGCGGCGCGGCGCCCTCGAGATAATGGGCGCGCAGACGCTCGAACACGTAGTCGTAGAGCTCCGCAGCCGCCGCGGGTGCGGGCGGTGCGCTCTTGCCGGCGCGCTCGGCGACCCGCTCGATATCGACGCGCGCCAGGCGCGCGGCGAACTCGAGCAGCGCGGCCAGATCGACCTCCAGACGCTTCTCGAGCAGGATGCGCACCAGCCCGATGGCCGCGCGGCGCAGTCCGAACGGATCCTTCGTGCCGGTGGGCTTCTCGCCGATCGCGAAGATTCCGGCCAGCGTGTCGAGCTTGTCGGCCACCGCGAGGACGGTGCCCGTGGCCGTGAGCGGCAGCGCATCGCCGGCGGCCCGCGGCAGATAGTGCTCGCCGATCGCCGCAGCCA
>JAPTUI010000686.1 GCA_028067895.1 Pseudomonadota bacterium
CGGTGACCGGCGACACGGTCGGTGATCCGTACAAGGATACGGCGGGCCCTGCAATCAACCCGCTGATCAAGATCATCAACATCGTTGCGCTGCTGATGATCCCGTTGCTCTGAGATACGCGCAGTCACCTTATGCGGGGCGTCTCAGGCCTGGCCGGCGCGCGACTCGGTGAGCACCGCACTCACCAGCCGGTTCAACCGCTCGCAGTAGGCCGCCACCGGCGCATCGGCTTCCGCCTGCTTGCCGATCAGCGCCTGACGGATGTCCGCCAGACGCCGTTCGATGCGCTCATCGACCGTCATCGAGCGGCAGATCAACGCACTGACGCAGGCGGAAATCTCTGCATCCAGAGCACGCGCGTCGCTGCCCGCGATCTCGACTCCGGCGAGCTCGCTGGGACAGCCTGCGGCGAGATGTTCACACCATAGACGGGCAAGCTGCATAGGCTCTGGGCCTCCCTGCCGCTCGTTCTCGTATGGAAATGGACGCCCTTCATACCACGGTCGCCGCGAAGTTGCACCGGACAATTGGCAGCGGACGCGAGGCATCCATGTGGGCCTGCACCAACAGATAGCGGATCAGCGCAACAATTCCTGCAGTAACCAATTGATACGCAAGCGGCAATGCACCACCGGAATTCGTTGCATTTGCGTCAACGATGCCGCTGCGGCGCGCGATGCTCGACGAACCGGTAACAGACTGTTACTGTTGAGCGTGCGAGATAAAGCGGCGCCCGAGGTCCACCCGTGCGATCCACAGAACAATTTGCAGTGAACAAAACCGACGAGGAGTGGCGACGGACGCTGACTCCGGAGCAGTACCGGGTCTTGCGCAAACACGGAACCGAGCGCTCCGGCACCAGTGATCTGAATTCCGAACACCGCCGCGGAGTATTCGTCTGCGCCGGCTGCGCCCAGGAGTTGTTTTCCTCGGACACGAAGTTCGAAAGCGGCACGGGTTGGCCGAGCTTCTTCGCGCCGCTGCCGGATGCACTCGGCACGCGCGAGGATCGCGGGCTGTTGATGCGACGCACCGAAGTGCACTGTGCGCGCTGCGGCGGACACCTCGGACACGTGTTTGCCGACGGACCGAAGCCGACCGGACAGCGTTACTGCATCAACGGCGCGGCGCTCAGATTCCAGCCGCGCTGAAACAGCTCAGGCCGCCAGCGGCAGCGGCTTCGGGCGCGCGATGGCGTATCCCTGCATGTAATCGATGCCCATGCGACGGGCCACCTCGAGCGCGGCGCTGTCCTCGACCTGCTCGGCGATCACCTTGAAGTTCAGCTTGCGCGCCAGCTCGATCATCGCCGTGACCATCGCCTGATTGACCGAGTCGCGCGCCAAGTTGCGCATGAACGAACCGTCGATCTTCAGGTAATCCATCGGCAGGGTGCGCAGGTTGGAGAACGAGCCGACGCCGGAGCCGAAGTCATCGAGCGCGAAGCGGCAGCCCATGCCGTGCAGCACTCCGACGAAGCGCCGGGCGTGCTCGAGATTGGCCACCACCGAGGACTCGCTCAACTCGAAGCACACCTGCGAGGGCGTCACGCCAGTGCCATCCAGGCACTCGACGACGAACTCGAGAAAGTCCGGATCGCCGAGCGTCTGTCCGGACACATTGATCGCCACGCAGCGGCGCGGCGGGATCTGCAGCGCGCCGCGCCCGAGCGCCGCGAGCGTGGTCTGCACCACCCAGCGGTCCACCATGCCCATCAGCCGGTAACGCTCCGCGGCACGCACGAATTCCGAGGAAGAGAGGCTCTCGCCCTCGTCCTGGTTCAGCCGGACGAACACCTCCATCGCCGGCCCGCCCGAATCATCGCCGTAGGCCGGCACGATGGGCTGCTGGTAGAGCTGGAAGCTGTTCTCGCGCAGCGACGCCTGCAGTCGCTGCAGCCACTGGATCTCCCCGCTGTGACGGGCGAGCGCCTCGTCATGCGCCGAGTACACCGCCACGCGTCCGGAACCGCGCTTCTTCGCGACGTAACAGGCCGAGTCGGCCGCCACCAGCAGTTCCTCGGGCGCGCCGCTCTCGCGCGAAATCTCCACCAGACCGACGGAAACGCCGAGATTGAAAATCTTGTCGCGCCACACGAAGCGATGATCGGCCACGGCACGGCACACATCGTCGGCAATCTGGCGCGCCTTCTCGAGCGGGCAGCCGATCAGCAGCATGCCGAACTCGTCACCGCCGAGCCGCGCCACCGTATCGCTGTCGCGCACCGCATCGCGCAGCACCTTCGCCACTTCGCGCAGCACCCCGTCGCCGGCCACGTGGCCACTGGTGTCGTTGACGACCTTGAAGCGGTCCAGATCGAGGCAGCACAGCACGTGCTGGCCATCGCCGCGGTGCCCGCTCTCGGCGGCCTCCTGCAGCCGCCGCTCGAACTCCGGCCGGTTCACCAGCCCGGTGAGCGCATCATGGGTCGCTTGGTAGGACATCTGCCGCGCGATGCCGCGCAGTTCCGAAACGTCGTGCAGCAGCACCAGCGCCCCGCTCAAGCGCCCGCCCGGGGCGCGGATCGGGGAGGCCGACAGCTCGATCGAGCGCTCGCTGCCGTCGTTGCGCGCCACGAGCAGTGCCCGGCGGCCGAGATTGACGGCGATGCCGCTGCCGATCGCCTGGCGGATCGGCTCGCTGATCAGCCGCCGGTCCCCCTCCTCGATCAGACTCACGACCTCGCCCAAGGTGTGCCCGAGCGCCTGGTCCTGGGGCACCGACATCAGCCGCGCCGCGGCCGCGTTCAAGTACATGATGTCCCCCGCCCGGTCCGTCGCCACGACCGCCTCGGTGAGCAGGTCGAGCGCCGCGAGCTGTCCACCGTCGGGCATGCCGTCCGCCGCATGCGCCGGGGCGGCGCCCTGCTCCGGGAGCACCTCCGTGCCGGTCATCAGCAGCGCCGGACCGTCATAGTCGAGAGTGGCGACCCGCAGCTCGATGCGCACCACGCCGTCGGCGCCGGCCAGATCGACTTCATGACATTCCGCACCCGCCTGGCCGGCGAGGCGTCGGCGCGCGTTCTCGGCAACGAGTTCAGCGTACTCGGGCGTCACCAGTTCCGCGAGCGTGCGCCCGATCAGCTCCCGGGGCGTGACGCCCAACAGCCGCGCCAGCGCCGGATTGGCGTACACGATGGTCTCGCGTTGCACCAGTACGGCCTGCGGCAGCCGCTCGGCGAGCGCCCTGAACTCACCGTGCTCTGCCGCCCGTCCGGGGTGCAGCGCCGCGGCGCCGAGCAGCCGGTTCAACGCCTCGACCAGCTCGCCGACGGCCGCAGCAGGCTGGGGCGCCTCGGGGACGCTCAGCGTCGGGTGCTCAGGTGGAAGGCGTTCGATCTGGCGCGCCAGGGACTCTAGCGTGCGCCGTTCGCGATGCCGCAGGCGTTCCGAGCGCAGCACGAGGACGACCGCGGCGAGCAGCGCCAGCAGGAGGCAGAGGGCCCAGAAGATCGACATTCAGCTCAGCTTCCCTCGGGCGGCCGCTTCCACAGTGCTCCGCGACTTATTGGTTATATCCATACGTGCAGATCGTGCGCGCGCTCGAGCATAGCGCATGGGGTAGGGCGTCCCAGCGCTATTTCACCATATCTCGTCGCAATTCCGCTTGGCAGGAGCGCCGAAAACCCGTACTTTTCCCCTGCCCCGGATCCGGGGAGGCGATTGATCCGATTGGAGTCCCGTCACGATGCCGGCTGATGCCCGCGAACAGATGATCGAACACCAGGTGCGCGCCTGGGATGTGCTCGATGAGCGCGTTCTCGATACCCTGCGCAAGGTGCCCCGTGAGCACTTCACGCCCCCGCAGTACCGCTTCATGGCATATGCCGACGCGGAAGTGCCCCTGCCGGGCAGCCAGCACATGCTGCGTCCGAGCGTGGTCGGTCGGCTGCTCGCGGCGCTGGAGCTGACCGGCCGGGAGCGGGTGCTCGAGATCGGCACCGGATCGGGCTTCGTCACGGCCTGCCTGTCGACTCTGGCCAAATCGGTCCAATCGCTCGAAATCGTGCCGGAGCTCACCGACATGGCCCGCCGCATGATCGGCTCGATGGGACTGCGCGACATCGACGTGGTGTCGACCGATGCACTCACCTTCGAGCCGACCGGCCGCTTCGAGGCGATCGCCGTGACGGCCTCGATGCCGGTGTACGACGACCGCTGGCAGCGCTCGCTCAGTATCGGCGGGCGGCTGTTCGTCGTCGTGGGCGACGCCCCGGTGATGGAAGCGAAGCGGATCCGACGGGTGGCCGAAGACGCCTGGACCGAAGAGAGCCTGTTCGAGACGGTCATCGATCCGCTGGTGCACGCACAACGGCCGGTCGCATTCAAATTCTGAGCCGGGCGGCCGGCGCCGTCCGGTCGGCGGCGGCGCCCGCCTCCACTCATCGGGTGCAACTTTGCGCCCCGCGCGGTGTTTTAGGGAAACTTATGCGAAGCACCCCTCGTCATCTGATTCTGGCAGCAGTGAGCGCAGCGCTGGCTCTCGGTCTTTCGGCCGCGGCCTCCGCGACGAACTTCCTGCAGGTCTACCACGAAGCGTTGCAGAACGACCCGACCTACCGGCAGGCGTATGCCACCTACATGGCGGCACGCGAGGCGCGCCCGGAGGCCTGGGCCGCGTTGCTGCCGCAGATCTCCGCCACGGCCGGCAAGACCTGGAGCCACGCCTCGGGCAGCAGCGGCCAGATCGGCAGCACCGCGAACAACACGTTCTACACCTACAACCTCAGCAGCAGCGCCAATACCGCCGCCAAGCAGTGGAGCCTGAATCTCTCCGAGAACCTGTTCTCCTGGACGGACTGGATGAACCTCAAGGCGGCCAACAAGCAAGTCGCCGAGGCCCAGGCCAACTATGAGGCGGCCGCCCAGGGCCTGATCCTGCGTACGGCGACGGCCTACTTCAATGTGCTTGCCGCCGTCGACACGTTGCACGCTCAGGAGTCCTCTCTGAAGGCGCTCACGCTCGGCCTGACGCAGGCCAAGGAGCGCTTCAAGGTCGGGCTGATCGCCATCACCGACGTCGAGCAGGCGCGCGCGGCGCGCGACACAGCGGCCGCCGCGGTGATCACCGCCAAGCAGACGCTCGCCAATGCGCTCGATCAGCTGCAGGTGATCACGGGCACGCAGTACTCGGACCTCACCGAGCCGGGCGAGGCGCTGCCGCTCGCCATGCCGCACCCGGCCAACCAGCAGGCCTGGGTGCAAACCTCGCTGAAGCAGAACCTTGCGCTCATCGCGAGCCGCATGGCGGCGGATGTCGCCCAGGACAATGTGCGCGCCGCGTTCGGCAGCGACATCCCGACGATCAGTCTGGTGGCGAGCCGCTCCTACAGCAGCAGCAGCCAAAATGAGACGATTTTTGGCCAGGATTTCCATGGCCTCGGCTCGACCAGCAACGACCGGCAGATCGGCATCGAGTTCTCGCTGCCGCTGTTCAGCGGCGGCGGCGACGAGGCACGCATCCACCAGACCCAGTACCAGGCCATGGCCGCCCAGGATGCCGTCGAGCAGGCCTCCCGCTCGACCATCCAGCAGGCTCGCGACGCCTAC
>JAPTUI010000105.1 GCA_028067895.1 Pseudomonadota bacterium
GCACGGCGCCGATGTACCTGCGAACGCTCGAGGCGATACTGGCCAGCCGCCTGCTGGTTGGCGTTGCCGAGGCCGGACTGGCGACTTCGGCGGTCACTCTGGTCTCGGCATATTTTTCCGGGGATGCGCGCCAGAAGTGGTATGCCTATCAAGTCATGCTCCTGCCGTGGATTGGCGCGGTGCTCATCTCTGTTACAGGCTTGATCGGCGATGTGAGCTGGCGGATGACCTTTGCGTTGTACGCCATCAGTCTGCTTTGGGTGCTGCTCGCGAAAATCTTCCTGTTCGAGCCGTCGCGCCCAGCTGAAGCAGATCGGGGGCGCCTGCCGTCCTGGAGGCACCTGCTGCTGGTGGCGGCAATCCAGGTGCCTGGGTCGCTTTTTTTCTACGCCCCGGCAGTCGAAGTCGCGTTCCTGCTCAAAGAGCACGGCGCGGCCGCGCCGAGTACCGCCGCCAATGTTACTGCGCTCGGCCTCATAATCGGTCCGTTGGGCGCGCTGCTGTCGCGCAAGCTTACGCACATCCGGGTGGGGAGTTTGATCGCGATCGCAATGGTCGCGATGGCGGTAGGACTGGCAGTCATGGCTGTGGGTCAAGACGTCTTGGTGATTGCGGCAGGTTTGGTGGTGCAGCAGATTGGCGGCGGCCTGCTACTTCCTACGGCGATCACTTACGTGCTGAGTCTTGCCGGGCCCGCAGACCGCAGCGCTTACGCCGGTGTGTGGTACTCCTGCCAAATGATCGGTCAGTTCATGACACCGCTGGCCATGTCGGCGCTCCTGTGGATCACGGGCGATCGGACACGGTCGGTACTTGCTGCAGCCGCTCTGGCAGGCTCGACCTGCATCTGGCTCTTGGCGTCCGGGATGCTGAGGCGGCCGTTAGTGGCCTCCGAGGCAGAAACCCCCGTAGACTGATGTAGCGCACTCCGATGCGAGGCGTTGAGAGAAACAGCCACGTTGCGCCCGAGGGCGAAAGCCACGTGTTTCGTTGCCCGCCTTTCCGCCTCGACAGCGCAGGGCGTGAGGCCACCAGCTACCGTGCTGTGCAGGCCGTCACACGGGCTTGCAGCGGCGCGCAGCTGGCGGATACCCTTCGCTCCCCTCTGTCACCTTGTGACAGAGCGCTCGAAGGACTGGAAAGCAGATTCAGGCGATTCAGCAAAGGCTTGGCGGGTGTGTTGCGTTCTGGCAATCACAGCGTAAGCGATGCGATTCCGCAGTATCTGTGGGGTTTGATGTGGGCGGAGAAGCGCAACATGAAGCGCATGGTCGAACTGGTTCCTGAAAGCGCCTGCCTTGTGCTGCAGAATCTTCTGACGCACTCTTCCTGGGATTATAGACCGGTAATGGATCGAGTGGCGTCCAAGGCGGATGCACTGGTTGGCGGGCAGGTCGGCACGGGGCCGTTCATTGACGAGAGCGCTCTTGCGAAAAAGGGCGATCAGGCGGTAGGCGAGACGCGTCATTGGAATGACCGTCTGGGGAAGCAGAACAACTGCCAAGTTGGAGTGCTTGGCGCGCTGGGCTGGCGGGACCGAGCTGCACTGACTCATTCGCGACTCCAGCTGTCGAAGGACGGGACTGACGACCCGTGTCGCTGCGAACTGACGGATGTGCCCCGAGCGCACCTGGCCCACTGTACGAAGCTTCAGTTGGCGCAGCGGATCATCCGGCACGCTGGAGAACTCGGAGCGCGCTTAGATTGGGATGGCGTGGAGGGCGGGTGCAGGAAATTCCTGGCATTCCGGCAATCTCTGCAGGATCCGAGGCAAACCCTTCCGGCGGACATTCACTGGGATCGAGACATTCAGATGAACGATCCGGCTCCGCACCTGCCGCCACAGGGCCAGAGTCGTCCGCGCTCGCGTTATCACGGCGGCGCGCAGCCGGTTGAGGTGCGCAAGTGGGTGAAGAGAGAGCCTGCCTCTGCTTGGCGCAGCAAGGCGCTGCGCGAGGCCACTAACGAAGAGTTCCTCGTCGAAGCTCTGCATCGCAGAGTATGGCCGTGGGACATACAAAGTCCGAGAGCGCGCAGCTGCCAATTGATCGTCCGATGGGAAGTTGGCTCGCCGGGCACTATCAAAGATAGCCTGAGCAATGGCCCGGTCGGAACGAGTGTCGTAAAGGAGGGCGCGCATGCAGGCGCAGCGCTCCCGGATCGAACGAGCCCTCCAGGATGCAGAAAGTCATATTGGGCTGACGCAATTACGCGGACTACTGGGTGACGTGACCAAAAGTGCAAGCTGCCGGCTTCTCGGTGTCCGAGAGAGTGCCATCTGGGCGTCAATACAACCTATGTGGGACGTATGGCATGTGGCGTTGCTCGGCGCGCCGATGCCGGCTTGAGTCCATCCCGTGGGCGTGAAAGGTAAATGTCATGAAAGCTTCGAGTTTTTCTTGGGGAAGTGGAGTCACCACCGTCGTTTTATTCGCGATGGTAATGTGCAGGCCTGTGCCGTCATACGCGGCAACTACCTCTTCGCTACACTACAGCGTCAAACGCTTCACTATCGGAGAACTCATCGCCAATTCGCAGACGCGTGCAATTCTTGACAAATACATACCTGGATTTAGTACCTCGGCACTCGCGGCACACACGCGTCGTCGCCTTTTGAAGGCAATTCAGGCGTTAGATCCGGGAATCACCAACTCGTTGCTCGCGAAGATTAATGCCGCATTGAAGGAGGTGCCGGCGACAGCAGCCGCAGCAGAGCTATCGCCGCCGCCGCCCGACGGACCGACGAACATTCCTGATTCCGAGCTCGATCCTGCGCGACATCTACTACGGTCTAGACTGGAGTCTGTCCTCCACGAGGCGTTGCCTGAACAGTACATATGGACGGTTGAACGGGGGAAAGGTGGCGACGGGAAAGAGCCTCATTATTTTCGCGATGCCTTCGAACTATCGAAGCTGCCAGCGCGTGCCACCTTGTATATAGCGGGCCCACGGCAGGCGCGAATCTATTTAAATGGCAAGAAAGTGGGAAGCTACCAGCTGAATCTCGACTTTCCAATCGGTGTTCGGGTATATCAAGCAGACGTAACGGAGGCGCTACGCGTTGGCGCGAATGTGATCGCGGTTGAGGCCGTAAGAGGTCCGATGGCGGACAATGAAGCGTTGGCGCCGATCGCTCGTCATTTTCATGATGGAAGGGTGTTGGTGGCGATGATCGTTGCGGCGGCACGTGGTATTCAAGGTCCGCCGCTGATGATGAGTAATGGTAACTGGCGAGCAACGAGTGGCATTGTTCCGACCAAATGGTGGAGGCGAAAATTCGATGATTCCTCGTGGCCGCGTGCCCATGATCTAGGCGGTATCGAAAGCGCCATCGGCCTATTTCAGGGTAACGCGGACGCGGGTATGTATGCGTGGCCGGGGTACGATGGAATATCGCCCTTTCTGGCCCAGTATCGGCTGAATGCGATGGCGGTGCGCCAAGTGTACGTAGGCGTGGGCACAGTAAGGAATGTTCAGTCACTTGTCAGACCGACGCCTCACCGACTCTTTACGGTCACATTACCGAAACAGCGAGTCTCGGTTAACGTTGCACCGCAGGTTCTCCTCGACTTCGGACGGGAGGTGGCCGGTAGAATAGAGCTTCAATCGGAGTCAAATGCGCCTGCGGAAGTGACGGTGCAGTATGGAGAATCTCAGGCGGAAGCTGAGCGGCAGCCGTATCTCGGTGTAGATCCAATTTACGTTCCGTCGCATGGAACGGCCTTCGGGCCGAAGAGCGGATTCCGCTATGTGATCGTCAAATTTCTCGGGGGACGAGCCACCGCCTTTCGAGCGATACGCCTAGATGGCATAGCATATCCGGTTCGATATAAAGGGTACTTCGACTCGTCCAGCCATTCGCTGAACAAAATGTGGGCCGTGGGCGCATATACGGCACACCTGTGCATGCAGGATGACATTTGGGACGGCGTAAAACGCGATCGCAACCGATGGGCGGGCGATCTCGACGTGAGCGCCCGAACTATAGAAGACGTGTTCGGCACCCACTTCTTGGTGCGAGCGACGCTAAACCGACTGATCGGGCCGGTGCCAATTCATAGGAACGTTAACCACATCCCTGGGTACTCTGCCTTTTGGGTGAATACGCTTTACGAATACTACCTGCATACTGGATCGGTAAGAGAGCTCATGAGCGTACACGATCGCCTCGTGGACCTTCTCAAATACATGGAGAAGGATCTAAACAGACATGGGGTGTTCTCTGACTTAACACACGGTTGGTCGTTTGTGGACTGGGCGCCGGAGATGTACCGCTATGACGAGCAAACACGAATGGCTACGCAATTCGAGTATTACCAGGCATTTAATGAGGGAGCCGCGCTGTTGGGAGTTCTTCACGACGAGAAGAACGCGGCGCGCATGGTAGCACTGGCGGCGCAGCTAAGAGCTGCAGCGCAGCATTACATGCGTGGAAAGTATCGAACATTTGGTACTCGATGGCAGCCCAATGCATACGCAGTATTGTCGGGCGTCGCAGGCAGGAACGAATACCCGGCTATCTGGCAGCGGGTTCTTTCGGAGGTTGGTACCCGGAAATATCGCTCGTACGTGATCACTCCCTACTACAATTTCTACGTAGTGAGCGCGATGGCCAAGATGGACCACAGGCGAGCAGCGCTTGGGTGGATTCGGCAGTATTGGGGGGGGATGGTGAATGAGGGGGCGACAAGTTTCTGGGAGGCCTATAACCAGAGTTGGCCCAAAGGTTTTGGTTACCAGGAAAACCTTCAGGCCGGAGGATCGGGATTCCACGTTAGTCTTGCGCACGGGTGGTCCAGTGGAGTAACTCCCTGGTTGATGGGCCAGATGCTGGGCATCCGACCGACAGCCGGAGGATTCTCGCGTGTGGATATCAGGCCTGACCTACTTGGACTCAGGTGGATCAAAGGCGGTGAACCAACGCCACACGGAATCCTGCGGGTGTCGGTCCGCAGGCAAAACGGTTATGTGACAACCATTGTGTTGCCACCCGATGAGATCGCCAGAGTATCAATTCCGGTGCGTCCACATCGCGCACGGGTCTTTGTAAATGGACGGTATGAAAAAAGCGTGGCGGTACACCGCGGTACGCGCGCTGTGTTCATTTTGCGCAGCCAAGGCACTTACGTTGTCACGGCGCGATGATCAATTCGAGGGCGGCCGCGGCGATGGGCTGTTAAACCGGGGAACCAGCTGCTAGCCGGTTCCGAGAGTTGTTCTAGTGCAATAGAAGACCTCCCGGCTTTGCCGGGCAGGGAGTAGAAGTTTGACCGTTCCGGGAGTCCACCGGTGAAACTCGACGGCGTGAGCCGTCAGGTGCACGCGGAGGAGTTTCACGGTGGACGAAGCAGAGAACCTAGGCCACACCAAACGGCAGTGCGGGTATGGCTTGGTGTTTATGCTGATGTGTCGTCGAAAGACGCTGTACAGGCACTGAGGCGTTATCTTCGTGTAGGTGTTCCGAGAGCTGGGGAAGCCAGAAGGAGAGCCGGATCGAGGAAGGGCATTTGATGCCGGACCACGTGCACATGATGATCTCGATACCCC
>JAPTUI010000428.1 GCA_028067895.1 Pseudomonadota bacterium
ATCTTGCTGGTGGAGTATCCGCGCCAGGGTCTCTGGAGTCTCGGGTTCCTCACCGCCGAGGATGTGCCGGAGGTCACGGCCCGCACCGGGGAGCCGCATGCGGCCGTGTACATCTCCGCGGCGCTGAACGCCACCGCGGGCGTGCTGGTCATCGTGCCGCGCCGGCAGCTGGTCGCGCTCGACATGAGCGTGGATGCGGCCATGAAGATGATCATCACCTGCGGAGTGGTCGGTCCGCCCGCGCCGGCGCCGGGCGGGCCGGCGCAGGTGGAAAACGCGTGAAGGCGCTGCGGCTCGAGCGGCCGGGCGCGCCGTTGCGCCTCGAGACGCGGATGCGGCCGGCGCTTGAGCCGCAGCAGGTGCGCCTTGCCGTCGAGGCCTGTGGCGTCTGCCGCACCGACCTGCATCTGCTCGACGGCGAGCTGCCGCAGGCGGCCTATCCGCTCACGCCGGGACACGAGGTCGTCGGTGTCGTCATCGAACGTGGCGCGGCGGTCGAGCGGTTTCAGGTGGGAGAGCGCCTCGGGGTGCCGTGGCTCGCACACACCTGCGGCGTGTGCCGCGACTGCCGGGAGGGGCGGGAAAATCTCTGTCCCGATGCCCGCTTCACCGGCTGTACGGTCGATGGCGGTTACGCCGAGGAGATCGTGGCGGATGCGCGCTACTGCCTGGCACTGCCCGCGGGCGTACCCGCCGCCGAGCTCGCACCGTTGCTGTGTGCCGGGCTGATCGGCTACCGGGCGTATCGGGCCGCCGGCCCCGGTCCGCGTCTCGGCCTGTACGGCTTTGGCGCCGCGGCGCATCTGCTGGCGCAGGTGGCGTGCGCCGACGGCCGGAGCGTCTACGCATTCACGCGCCCCGAGGATGTCGCGAGCCAGGCGTTCGCACGAGAGCTGGGAGCCGTCTGGGCTGGAGGGTCGGATCGGGCGCCGCCCGAGCCGCTCGATGCGGCCATCCTGTTCGCGCCGGTGGGCGCGCTGGTGCCGGCGGCGCTCGCTGCGGTTCGACCCGGCGGCCGCGTGATCTGCGCCGGCATCCACATGAGCGAGATTCCGGCTTTTCCCTATGCACTGTTGTGGGGCGAGCGCCGCGTCGAGTCGGTCGCGAATCTCACCCGCGCCGACGGCGAAGCGTTCCTGCGGCGCGCGGCCGAGCTCGGCCTGCGCGCCACCGTCGAGTGCTTTGCCCTGGCCGCGGCCAACGAGGCCCTCGCGCGCGTGCGCGCCGGCACGCTGCAGGGCGCGGCGGTCCTGGTTGCGGGGGGCGGTGCGGCTTCGTAACATCGCGCCCCTTATGCGTACACATTACTGCGGACAGGTCGATGCACGCCTGATCGGTCAGACCCTCCAGGTCGCCGGCTGGGTCCACCGCCGGCGCGATCATGGCGGCATCATTTTCATCGATCTGCGCGACCGCGAGGGCGTGCTGCAGATCGTCTTCGATCCAGACGCCGCGGCTCTGTTCGCGGACGCCGAGCGCCTGCGCAACGAATTCGTGGTTCAGGTTACCGGCCGCGTGCGCGCGCGCCCCACCGGCACCGTCAATGCGCACCTCGCCTCCGGTCAGGTGGAGCTGCTCGCCGAGGCACTGGTGGTGCTGAACCGCTGCGAGCCGCTGCCGTTCCAGCTCGATGAGACGGTGAGCGAGGAAGTGCGCCTGCGCTATCGGTATCTCGACCTCAGGCGCGAAGTCATGAGCGGGCGGCTGCGCCAGCGTCACCGCATCACGCGCGCCATGCGCGGTTATCTCGATGCGCACGCGTTCATCGATATCGAGACGCCGATGTTGACGAAGGCGACGCCAGAGGGCGCGCGCGACTACCTGGTGCCGAGCCGCACCCATCCCGGCAAGTTCTTCGCCCTGCCGCAGTCCCCGCAGATCTTCAAACAGCTGCTGATGGTGGCGGGCTTCGACCGCTACTACCAGATCGTGCGCTGCTTTCGCGACGAGGATCTGCGCGCCGACCGCCAGCCCGAGTTCACTCAGCTCGATATCGAGACGTCCTTTCTCTCCCAGGACGAGATCATGGCCCTCATGGAGGGGCTGGTGCGCCACCTGTTCCAGGACGTGCTCGGCACGGCGCTGCCCGATCCGTTCCCGCGCATGAGCTACGCGCAGGCCATGAGCCGCTTCGGCTCCGACAAGCCGGATCTGCGCATTGCGCTCGAGCTCACCGACATCGCCGATCTGGTGCGCACGTGCGATTTCAAGGTGTTTTCCGGACCGGCCAACGACCCGCATGGGCGCGTTGCGGCGCTGCGGGTGCCGGGCGGGGCGGCGCTCGCGCGCTCGCAGATCGATGCCTACACCGCCTTCGTCGCGCGCTTCGGCGCCAAGGGACTCGCCTACATCAAGGTCAACGCGCGCGCGCGCGGGCGCGAAGGCCTGCAGTCCCCGATTGTGAAATTCCTGAGCGATGCGCAGGTGGGGGACATCCTCGAGCGCACCGGCGCCGAGGACAACGACCTCATCTTCTTCGGCGCCGACAGCGCCAAGGTGGTGAGCGATGCGCTCGGGGCGCTGCGGCTTCTGCTCGGGCAGGATCTCGGCATCGTGCAAAGCGGCTGGCGGCCGCTCTGGGTGGTCGATTTCCCGATGTTCGAGTGGGACGCGGACGAGCGCCGCTGGGTGGCCATGCATCACCCGTTCACCTCGCCGCAGAGCGACGATCCGGCGGAGGTTGCCGCCAACCCCGGCGCCGCGCTCGCCAAGGCCTATGACCTGGTGTTGAATGGCGCGGAGATCGGCGGCGGCTCGGTGCGTATTCATCGTCAGGACATGCAGGCGACCGTGTTCGACCTGCTCGGCATCGCGCCCGCGGAAGCGCGCAGCAAGTTCGGGTTCCTGCTCGATGCGCTGCAGTTCGGCGCGCCGCCCCATGGCGGCATTGCCTTCGGGCTCGATCGGCTGGCCATGCTCATGGCCGGCGCCGACAGCATCCGCGAGGTCATCGCCTTCCCCAAGACCCAGACGGCCGCCGATCCGATGACCGAGGCGCCCACCGCCGTGAGCGAGGCGCAGTTGCGCGAGCTGCACATCCGGCTGCGCGGGCCGCAGGCGTGAGCCGCGGGACGCCACCGCGCACTCACTGCGGCGGTGGTGTGTCCGGCGGCACTTTGCGCCGGTCCGGCGGTCCAAGCGCAATGATCGTCCCAAAGAGGCGTGGGGGCCGGTGCGGCGCGTGAGCGGACACGCAGTGGCCGCGGGTGCGCCGCTGCGCGCCGCGCCCAGGGTGCCGCGCAGGCGCCGGCAGCTTGCACTCCTCGGCGCGCTCCTGCCCGTACTGCTGAGTGCCTGCAGCAGCGCCTCGGGCCATCTGCCCGGGCCTGTCCTGCACTACGTCATCTCGAATCGGCCCGCGCCCGAGGCGCAGCAGGTGCTGCGCGAGCGCCTGGTGCTGACGCCGCGCAGCCTCGATCCCTCGCTCGCCGCCGATGTCCCGTCGACCGACGTGCTGGAGGACCTGTTCGAGGGCCTGCTGACCCTCACCGCGAACGGGCAGATGGCCCCGGGTGTGGCCCAGTCCTGGCAGATCACCGACCACGGCACGCGCTACATTTTCCACCTGCGCGCCGATGCGCGCTGGTCGAACGGCCAGCCGGTCACCGCCGCCGACTTCGTCTACGCGTGGCGGCGCGAGGTGAACCCGAACACCGCCGCCGAATATGCCCAGTCGCTCTCCCGCATCGTCAATGCGCAGGCGATCATCGATGGGCGGAAACCGCCGGACACGCTCGGCGTCACGGCGCTCGGACCCCACACCCTCGAGGTGCGGCTGGTGCACGCCACGCCGTATTTTCTCTCGATGCTGTTCAACACGTATTACATGCCGCTCTACCCGCCGGCCATCCGCAAGTGGGGCATGGCCTGGACACGCCCGGGCCATCTGGTGAGCGACGGCCCGTTCTACCTCACCCAGTGGGTGATCAACGGGCACCTGACCCTGAAGAAGAACCCGTACTACTGGGATGCCGCCCACGTGCGTCTGCGCAAGGTGATCGATTACCCGATCGCGTCCTCCGCCGCGGCGCTCGCGCGCTACCTCGCCGGCGATGTCGATCTGGTCGACGATCCGGCCTACCCGCCGAGCGACGCCGCGTGGCTGCGGCGCGCCCTCGGCACGCAGGTGCGGGTGGCGCCGATGTATGGCACGGGCTATCTCGGCATGCTCTTGCACGAGAAGCCGTTCGATAATCGCGATCTGCGCCTGGCGCTTGCCATGACGCTCGATCGCCGGGTACTCGACGACAAGCTCCTGGCGGGCGCGGGGGTACCGGCGCATTCGCTGTTTCCGCCGCTGCCGGGCTTCACCCGCCAGTCACCCGCATGGGCACACTGGCCGATGGCGAAGCGTCTGGCCGTGGCGCGCCGCCTGTACCGCGCCGCCGGGTATTCCCGCGCGCATCCGTTGCGCGTGAAGCTCCTGTACATGATCCAGGGCGTGCAGACCCGCAACTTCATGGAGGCCATTGCCACCATGTGGCACCAGGCGCTGGGGGCGGACATCGAGCTGTGGCAGGAGCAATGGAAGGTGATGCTGCAGGACATCCAGTACAAGAACGCCAAGCTCTTCTGGAGCTCCTGGGTGGGCGATTATCCCTCGCCATACACCTTCGCCCATCAGTTCGTGCAGGGCTTTGCCATGAACTATGGCGACTATGACAACCCGACCTATCAGGCGGTGGTGCGCGCGGCCGTGGACGAGCCGAACCGGGCGCGCCGCTATGCGCTCTATGCCAAGGCCGACGCCATTCTCAACCGCGACGAGCCATTCATTCCGCTCTACTTCTACAACTCGAACGATCTGGTCAAGCCCTATGTGGCCGGGTTCGAGGCCAACGTGATGGATCTGCATCTGGCGCGCTACCTGTGGATCCGCCAGCACTCGGTGCAGCCATGATCCGCTTCCTGCTGCGGCGCCTGGCCTGGGCCATCCCGACCCTGTGGGTCATCGTGACCTTGAGCTTTTTCATGCTGCGTCTGGCGCCCGGCGGTCCGTTCACCGAGGCGCGCCGGCTACCGCCGCAGGTGATGGCCAATCTCGAGCGCATGTACCACCTGAACGAGCCGGTCTGGGAGCAGTACGGACGGTATCTCGAGCACATGGTGCGCGGGGACTTCGGCCCCTCCTATGTTTACCGCAGCACCACGGTCAACCAGCTGATCGCCCAGGGACTGCCGGTGGACCTGACCATCGGTGGGCTCGCGCTCGCGCTGGCGCTGCTCATCGGCATGCCGCTCGGCATGCTCGCGGCGCTGCGGCAGAACCGGGCCTGGGACTATGTCTCGATGGCTGGCGCCATGATCGGTATCTCGGTGCCCACCTTTGTCGTCGCCCCCCTCCTGATCCTCCTGCTCGCGGTGAAAGCCCACTGGCTGCCGGCCGGCGGCTGGAGCCACGGGCGCCTGTCGCATCTGGTGCTGCCGGTGGCGGTGCTGACGCTGCCGCTCGTCGCCTACGTGGCGCGGCTGATGCGCGGCTCGATGATCGAAGTGCTGAACAGCCCCTACATACGCACCGCGCGCGCCAAGGGGTTGCCCGAGCGCACGGTGCTGCTGCGCCATGCGCTCAGGCCCGCGCTCATGCCGCTCATCTCGTTCCTGGGGCCGGCGGCGGTGAATACCCTGACCGGCTCGATCATCGTCGAGGAGATCTTCGGCCTGCCCGGTATCGGTCGCTTCTTCGTCGACGGGGCGATGAACCGCGATTACACGCTGGTGATGGGTGTGACCATCCTCTATGCCGTGCTCATCATTGCCTTCAACCTGCTCGCCGATGTGCTCTACGGCGTGCTCGATCCGCGCGCCCGACTGTCATGAGCAGTCCCGAGCGGCACGTCTGGTACAACTGGGTGCCCGGACGCGGCGCGGCACGCAAGGCCGAGACGCTTGCCGCCGGCGCGGTGGCGGGACGCTCGCTGTGGCAGGACGCGTGGGTGCGGCTGCGGCGCAATCGCGCCGCGCTCGTCAGCCTGTGGGTGCTCGGCCTGATCACGCTCGCGGCCATCGTGCTGCCCTGGGTCTGGCCCTACGGCTACGCGCAGCCGAACTGGAACCTGATGTATCACCCGCCCACCTGGGCCGGCGGGCACATCTTCGGCACCGATGCGCTCGGTCGCGATCTGTTCATCCGGGTCATGTGGGGGTGCCGGATTTCCCTGATGGTGGGCGTGGTCGCGACGCTGGTGACGTTGGTGATCGGCGTGACCTGGGGCGCGGTCGCCGGTTTCATCGGCGGCTGGCTGGATGGCGTGATGATGCGCATCGTCGACATCCTCTACTCGATCCCGTTCATTCCCTTCGTGATCGTGCTGATGGTGCTGTTCGGCCGCAACCTGCTGTTGATCTTCGCGGCCATCGGCGCGGTATCGTGGCTCGACATCGCGCGTATCGTGCGCGGCCAGACGCTGAGTCTGCGCCAGCGGGAATTCGTCGAGGCCGCGCGGGCGAGCGGCGTTGGCACCGCCGCCATCATCCGCCGGCACATCGTGCCGAACCTGCTCGGCATCGTGATCGTCTATGTCACCCTCACCATTCCGGCGGTGATCCTCTTCGAGGCGTTCCTCAGTTTCCTTGGCCTCGGCGTGCAGGCGCCGCTCACCTCCCTCGGCGGTCTGGTGAGCGACGGCGCCTCGGTGCTGCAGGTGCATCCCTACATGCTGGTGATCCCGGCGACGTTTCTCGCCGTGATCGTCTACTGTTTCAACTTCATCGGCGACGGTCTGCGCGATGCGCTCGACCCGAAGGACCGCTGAGTTGACTGCGGCCGCGCTGCTCGAGATCCGCGCGCTCAGCGTCCAGTTCAGTACCGGCGATGGACCGGTGTACGCGGTGAACGACCTCGATTTGCAGGTGCGGCGCGGCGAGGTGCTCGGCATGGTCGGCGAATCCGGCTCCGGCAAGAGCCAGACGTGGCTTGCCGTCCTGGGACTGCTCGCCAAGAACGGCCACGCCGAGGGCAGCGTGCGCCTCGACGGTGAGGAGATCCTCAACGCCCCGTCGCGCACGCTCACGCGGCTGCGCGGCAACCGGGTCGGGATGATCTTTCAGGATCCGATGACCGCGATGAATCCGTTTCTCACGGTCGGACGGCAGATGACCGAGGTGCTCCAGTGGCATCGCGGCCTTTCGCGCCGCGCGGCCGAGGCACGCTGCATCGAGGCCCTGACGTCGGTGCACATCACGGATGCGGCGCGGCGGCTGCAGATGTACCCGCATGAGTTCTCCGGCGGCATGCGCCAGCGCGTGATGATCGCAACGGCCCTCCTGACCGAGCCGCAACTGCTGATCTGCGACGAGCCGACCACGGCCCTCGATGTCACGGTGCAGGCGCAGATCCTGGCGCTGCTCGATGAGCTGCGGCAGCGTCACGGCACCGCCATCGTACTCATCACCCACGACCTCGGCGTGGTCGCCCAGCTGGCCGACCGGGTGGTGGTGATGTACGCGGGGCGGCAGGTCGAGACCGCGGAGGTCCACACGCTCTACGGAGCCTATCGTCATCCGTACACCGAGGGCCTCCTGCGCTCGGTGCCGCGTCTCGACGAGGTGCGCGCCGAGCGCCTGGCAACCATTCCGGGGCGGCCTCCGGATCTGGCGCAGCGGCCCCCGGGGTGTCCGTTCGCGCCGCGCTGCGCGTATGTGGCTCCGATCTGTGCGCAGCAGATGCCGCCGCTCGTGGCCCTGGGTCCCGAGCACCTGCGTGCGTGTCATTACGGCGGTGCGCTCAAGTCCGAGGCGCGCGGCGCATGAGTGCGACGGCGCTGCTCGAGGTGCGCGATCTCGCGGTCCACTTTCCGGTGCGCGGCCGGGGGTGGCTGCCGGTCCACCGGACGCTGCGTGCCGTGGACGAGGTGAGCTTCGCGGTGCGTCCCGGGGAGGTGCTCGGGGTCGTGGGCGAGTCCGGCTGCGGCAAATCGACGCTGCTGCGCGCGATTCTGCGGTTGATTCCGGTGACCGCCGGCAGTGTGCGCTTAAGCGGCGTGGAGCTCACCACCCTCGAGAAGGCCGCGCTGCGTCCGCTGCGTCGCCGCATGCAGATCGTCTTCCAGGATCCGCTCGCCTCGCTCGATCCGCGCATGACGGTGGGAGAGATCATCGCCGAGCCCCTCACGGCGCTCCTGCCCGGGCTCGCGCGCGCCGAGCGGCGGCAGCGGGTCGAGCGCGCACTGCAGCAGGTGGGCCTGCTGCCGGCACAGATCAACCGCTACCCGCATGAGTTCTCCGGCGGCCAGGCGCAACGCATCGGCATTGCGCGGGCACTCGTCGTCGAGCCGCAGCTGCTGATCTGCGACGAGCCGGTGTCGGCGCTCGATGTGTCCATCAAGTCGCAGATCATCAACCTGCTGCTCGATCTGCGCGCCGAGCAGAATCTCACCTACATCTTCGTCGCGCACGATCTCGCCACCGTCCGCCATATCGCCGACCGCGTGATGGTGCTGTACCTGGGGCGGGTGATGGAGATCACGGACCGCGATGCGCTCTACGCGCATCCGCTGCACCCCTACACCCGGCTGCTGCTCGCGGCGGTGCCGATTCCCGATCCGGTGCGCGCGCGCACACACCGCGCCCCGCCGGGACGCGATGAGCTGCCGTCGCCGCTTGCGCTGCCCTCGGGCTGTGTCTTCCGTACCCGCTGTCCGCTCGCCACCGCGCGTTGTGCCGCCGAGCGGCCGGTGCTGCGGGTGATCGACGGGCGCGCCGTGGCGTGCCACCATGCGGACGCGGCAGCCGGGCAGCCCTGAGGAGCCCGGCGGGCATACGCGCCCGCACGGCGTGCCGCATACTCGGCCCGATGACTCGTCCGCTCCAACACATCGTCTACGTCCACGGACTGTGGATGTCCGGCAGCGAGGGACTGCTGCTGCGCCACCGGCTCGCGCGCGCCCTCGGCGCCGAGGTGCACGCCTTCAGCTATTCGGCCGTCCTGCATGGCATGGACGAGATCACCGCACGGCTTGCCGATTTTCTTGCTGCGCTCGATCCGCCGCGCGTGCACTTCGTCGGCCACAGTCTCGGCGGCCTGGTCCTCTACAACTTCTTCGAGCGTCACGCCAGTCCGCCGCCCGGCCGCGTGGTGTTTCTGGCCACGCCCTGCGTGGCGAGCCGCGCGGCCGAGCAGGCCGGCCATGCGCCTGTCATCGGCGCGCTGATGGGGCGGGCCGTGGCCGAGGAACTGCTGACGCGCCGCGAGCGGCGCTGGCGCTTCGACCGTCCGCTCGGGATCATCGCCGGGTCGCTGTCCTTCGGCGTCGGTCAGTTCATCGCGGGATTCGACGAGCCGAGCGATGGCACCGTTGCGGTCAGCGAGACGCGATTGCCGGGCGCGAGCGCGCACCTCGTGCTGCCGGTGAGCCACGCCGGCATGCTGGTGTCGGCGCGAGTGGCGCGCGAGTGCGCGCACTTTCTCGCCGAGGGGTGCTTCCGCGAGTCGTGAGCACGCGCCCTCAGCGCAGTGTTTTCGCCAGGCACACCGCCGTCGCCGGACAGAGCGAGCGGAACTCGGTGCTCGCGCGCACCGCCGCGGGCACCGCGGCGCGTTCGATGGGGTGGTAGTCGAGTCCGGCGAAGAACGCCGCGGCGCTCGTCGTCAACAGGAACAGTTGCCCGACCCCGGCGGCGCGCGCCTCGCGCTCGAGCGCTTTGACGATGCGCCGACCGAGGCCGCGGCGCTGCCACGACGCACTCACCGCCACCGAGCGCAGCAGCGCCGCCGTGCCGTAGATCTCGAGCGCACCGGCGGCCACGGGTTGCGTGCCGGCGCACGCGATCAGGAAGCGCGGCTGCGCCTCCGCGAGGTCGCTCACCGGGAGACTCTCGGCCTCGAGGAGGCGCAGGATCGGGGTGAGATCGGTGGCGGTTGCGGCACGGATCAGCGGCCGGAGGGTCATGGGCGCTTACCCCTCAAGGAGATGGCGCAGCCGGTACAGGGCCTCGAGCGCCGCCTTTGGGGTCAGATTGTCAGGATCGAGCGCCGCCAGGGCCGCGCGCAGCGCATCGTGCGGCGGCTCGGCCGCCGTGAACAGCGGCAGCTCCGGCTGTATCTGCGGGCGCAAGGTCTCGCGACGGTCGCGCTGCGCTTCCAGGGTCTCGAGATACTGGCGCGCCTGCGCGATGACCGCACGCGGCACGCCGGCGAGCTGTGCCACCTGCAAGCCGTAGCTGCGGCTCGCCGGGCCATCCTTCACGGCATGCAGGAATACGATCCGGTCGGCGTGCTCGGTCGCATCCAAATGCACGTTCGCGCAGCCGTCGATTTCGGTGGCGAGACTGGTCAGTTCGAAGTAGTGCGTTGCAAACAGCGTGAACGACTTCAGCCGCGTGCCGATATGGCGGGCCATCGCCCAGGCGAGCGACAGACCGTCGTAGGTGCTGGTGCCGCGACCGATCTCATCCATCAGGATCAGACTGCGTTCCCCGGCATTGTTCAGGATGTTGGCCGCTTCGGTCATCTCGACCATGAACGTCGAGCGGCCGCCGGCCAGATCGTCGGCCGCGCCGATGCGCGTGAAGATCCGGTCGATCGGCCCGAGCAGCGCGTGCTCGGCCGGCACGCAGCTGCCGATGTGCGCCAGGATCACGATGAGCGCGGTCTGGCGCATGAAGGTCGATTTGCCGCCCATGTTGGGACCGGTGATGATCAACATGCGCCGTGCGGCGTCGAGCTCGAGATCGTTGGGCACGAACGGTTCGGTGGTGAAGCGCTCGACCACCGGGTGGCGGCCGGCCTTGAGACGCAGCACCGGCTCGCTGGTGAGCTGCGGCTCGCACCACTGCAGCGTTTCGGCGCGCTCGGCGAGTGTCGCAAGCGCATCGAGCTCGGCGATCGCCGCGGCGGTGCGCTGCAGGTGCGCAAGCTGCTCGATCAGCAGCGTCAGGAGCTCCTCGTACCGCTCCTTCTCGCGCGCGAGCGCGCGTTCGCGCGCGCCGAACACCCGGTCCTCGAAGCCCTTCAGTTCGGCAGTGATGAAGCGCTCGGCCGATTTGACGGTCTGGCGGCGCACATAGTCGGGCGGCGCGCGTTCGGCATCCTTGCGCGGAATCTCGATGAAATACCCCTGCACCCGGTTGTAGCCGAGCTTCAAGGAGGCGATGCCCGTGCGCTCGCGCTCGCGTTGCTCGAGTGCGAGCAGGAACTGATCGGTATGCGTGGCGATCCGCCGCAGCTCGTCGAGCTCGGCGTCGTAGCCCGGTGCGATGACGTTGCCATCGCGCAGGAAGGCGGCGGGCTCCGCGGCGATGGCACGGCCGAGCAGCGCTGCCATGTCCTCGTGCGCACCGATGCGCGCGCCCAGGGCCGCGAGGAGCGGCGAGTCGATCGGCGCGAGCGCCGCGTGCACGGATGGCACGGCCGTGAGCGAGGCGCGCAGCTGGGTCAGATCGCGTGGGCGCGCCGAGCGCAGCGCCACGCGCGCCAGGATCCGCTCGATGTCGCCGATCGCGCGCAGGCGCTCGCGCAGATCCTCGAAGCAGCGCGCCTCGCGCAGCGCCCCGATGGCCTGATAGCGCTCGCGCAGCGGCTGGTGATCGGTGAGCGGGCGATTCAGCCAGCGGCGCAGCTGCCGCGAGCCCATCGCCGTGACACAGACATCGAGCAGCGCGAACAGCGTCGCATCCTCCCGTCCGCCGAGGCTCGTGTCGAGTTCAAGATTGCGGCGCGTTGCCGCATCGATCACGAGCGCATCCGAGCGCTCCTCGACGCTGAGCCCGCGGATGTGCGGCACAGCGGTCTTCTGCGTATCGCGCACGTATTGCAGCAGTGCGCCGGCGGCGCAGAGGGCGAGCGGCAGATCGTCGGCACCGAAGCCTTTCAGGTCGAGCGTCCCGAGCTGATCGGTGAGCAGTCGCGAGGCGCTGGCGAGCTCGAAATGCCACGGTGGGCGGGTGCGCAGCGCCGGCCCGCGCGCGGGCGGCGCGTCCACGCCCTCCGGCATGAGCAGCTCGGCCGGCTTGAGGCGCTCGAGCTCGGCGGCGAGCGCCTCGATACCGCTTGATTCGAGCACGGTAAAACGGCCGGCGGCCAGATCGAGCCAGGCGAGCCCGAAGCGCTCGGCATCGCGGGCGAGCGCGGCGAGCAGCGTGTCGTGGCGCTCATCGAGCAGCGCCGCATCGGTCACCGTTCCCGGGGTGACGATCCGCACCACTTCGCGCTCGATCGGTCCTTTGGCTTGCGACGGATCCCCAAGCTGCTCGCAGATGGCCACGCTCTCGCCCTTGCGCACCAGACGGGCGAGGTACCCTTCCACGCTGTGCACGGGCACGCCGGCCATGGGAATGGGCTGGCCGGCCGAGTGGCCGCGCGAGGTGAGGGTGATATCGAGGAGCGCCGCGGCCCGGCGCGCATCGTCATAGAACAGCTCGTAGAAATCGCCCATGCGGTAGAAGAGCAGCGCCTCAGGATGGTGGCTCTTGATCCGCAGGTACTGCTGCATCACCGGCGTATGGGCGGCGTGTGCGCTTGTATCTTGATCTTTCACTTTTAAATCAGTGGGTTGCTTGAATTCTGGCTTCACTGATGGGGTAAATTCGGGGTAATTCCTGCAGCATCGTCCGGGTGGGCACGGGTTTAGCGAGAATTCTATCAAATTCGCTGAACAGTGAATTTGTGCTAAATAACATATCTTCGTTATAATGATATTATTCGCTGTGCAGAGAATAATGCTAACGATGACCGAGTCGACCACGACCGAGAAGGCTTTAATTGACCAGTTCCTGGTATCTATTCGGGAATTGCCAGACGTGCATGCCGCATCCAATGGGGTGGAATTCGCCACGGCTGTCGGTGACCGCCTCGACGCCAGGATTCATCTGACCGTCGCCGGCAAGTCGATCATTCTGCTGGTCGAAGTGAAGAAGTCCGTCTACCCCCGGGATGTTCGCCAGGTGCTCTGGCAGTTCAAGGCGCTGCGGCAGCCGCCACAGGCCAATGAACAGCCCCTGCTTGTCGCCGAATCCTTGTCACCTGGGGCAAAAGAGCTGCTCAGGAACGAACGTGTCGGTTACTACGACAGTGGCGGGAGTTTGTTTCTGCCCGCCTCCGGCGCCTATGTCTACATCGACAAACCGCCTCCGAGGACCTTGGAAAAATCGGTGCGGTCGCTGTTCTCGGGGCGACGCGCACAAGTGCTGCACGCGCTCCTGGTCCGCCACCAGGACTGGTTTGGCGTTACCGAGGTGGCCGAACGGGCACAAGTGGCCCCGTCCACCGCTTCCGATGTGCTGAGCCAGTTGGACAGGTTCGACTGGCTGGTATCGCGCGGGCAAGGGCCCCGCAAGGAGCGCCACTTGCGCGAGCCCGGCGCGCTGCTCGATGCCTGGGCCAAGGAGCTTGCGGCTCTGCGCGCCCCGGCGCCGTGTCGCTACTACGTGCCTGGCTTGAAGTCCGACACCTTGATCGAACGGCTCGGTCAGGTTCTCGATGCGCATCAGGTCGGCTACGCCGTGAGCTTTGAGGCCGCCGCGCAGCGCTATGCACCGTTCTTGTCCGGTATCTCCCAAACGCGTACTCGGCTTCTGCCCGGTGTCGGCGCCGATGCGGCGATAGCCGAGCTGGACGCGCGTGTCGTCAGTGAAGGGGCGAACCTCGCGGTCATCGAGGTGAAGTCAGCGGGAGATCTGTTGTTCCGCCAGAAAATCGGTGGAATCTGGCTGGCAAGCCCGATTCAGGTCTATCTCGACCTGTTGCGCAGCGAAGGTCGCGCCAAAGAAATGGCCGAACACCTGCGTCGAGAAAAGATCGGTTTCTGATGGCCAAACCCGCCACACTCGAGGGTTACAGCGATGAGTACACTCGCGACTGTGAGCGTGTGCTCGTGACATTGTTGCGTGGACTCGGGCCCTGGAAGGAATCGGTCTATCTGGTCGGCGGGCTCACGCCGAGGTATCTGGTGAAGGCGCGGCCGCCTGAGGTGCCGGCGCACGCCGGCACGATGGACGTGGACATCGTGATCGATCTGCAGATCCTTGCCGATACGGAGGCTTATCACACGCTCGAAGATAACTTGAAGAAGATGGGCTTCGAACGTGCCGAGAACGACCAGCGGCAGAAACTAACCTGGCGGTGGCGGACCCGTACCGAGCACGGCGCGCTCATGGTGCTGGAGTTGCTGGCGGACGCGCCGGCGCTTGCCGGTGGCAAGGTGCAGCCGCTGCCGACTGATGGCGCGGTCTCGGCACTCAATATCCCGCATTCGTCGATTGTCTTCGATCTGCACCAGGTCACCGAGATCCAGGCGGAACTGCTGGGAGGTGACGGAATCGCCGTCGAGAAGATCAAGCACGCAAACCTGGTCAGCTTCACCTGCCTGAAGGCGTTCGCGTTCGAGCAGCGCTTCGAGCGCAAGGATGCCCACGACCTGATCTATTGCCTGGAGCATGCACCGGAAGGCGCGGAGTCGGTTGCACAGGTATTTCGGACGGAACGCGAAGGCAAGCATGGTGAGGTCGTAGAAAGGGCGCTTGCGATCCTGCGAGCCCGCTTTGCGCCGGCGGGCGAGACTGAGGGGTATCGCAAGGATGGGCCGGTCGCGGTGGCAAAGTTCGAGTTAGGCGAAGGCGATGAGCGTGAGCTGCGCGAAGCGAGGGTGCTGCGCCAGCGCGAGGCCAGCGATGTCATCGAACAGCTCCTCGCGCGAATTGGCTAGGGGGCGCGACGTCATCCCGCCTGAAAGATTTCCGCGCAGTCGCATGCCCGCTGTTCGGATGGCGAACCGCCGCTCGTCCGCGGCGAGCCGATGGACGCTTTCGAAATCGAATGCGATGAGCGTGCAGGCGACTGCGGCGACCTGCCATCCGTCATCGATCGAGAAGAACCCCTCGGGAAAAATGCCTGCGTCGATCGCCCGATCGACGTCGCGGAGCGCAACGCAAGCCACCACCGCGGCTGCCGTCGGCTTGAGGCTATCGACAGCGAGCATCATGGCAGCGTCCCGTAAATTACTCCGCGGCATCGGTGTACATAGCCCCGGGACGCGCTTTCAATGCGGATTCCCATGTGTGAGTGGGTGTCGGGAGCGATTGAACCCGGAGGCGGATGCGCAACTCGTTATATTGCAAAGTTAATACGGTCATTCGCAGTGACGCCACGGTGTGCAGGCCGAGACCTCAGGCGGGGTCGGTCGAGCGCCAACGCCAGGGCGCAGATGCGACAGGCCTCGGGCGAACTTCCGGCATTCCCGTCAAATCGACTGTCGAGGGTCTCAAGGGCGGGAGGCCTGCGGGGGGCCGCGTCTGCGAACTCGTGTGACGGCGTCGCTGCGGCTTGCGACCTTGGGTGCGGCCAATCTCAATGCCCCGCGGGCTCCCGCGCCGCGGCGGCGCGGGCCGCCGCGCTCTTCAACAGAAACAACGTGACCAGCAGCAGCGCCATCGGCAGCAGCGAGAAATAAAACGCCCGGATCCCGCCGTAGCTGGCGAAGATGATGGCGGTGATGCGTGAGCCGAGGGTCCCGCCGAGCGCCGAGAACACCAGGATGAGCCCGGTCATGGCCGCATGCGCGGGCTTGGGCAGGGCGGAGAGGATGACCGAGTTGATCACCGGATAGATCGGTGCCATCAGCAGCCCGATCAACGGGATCAGGTAGGCGGCAGTCGGGGCCTGCGCCCAGTCGTGGGGTGTGCCCGTCGCCTGACGCGCCAGCGGCAGCGTCAGCATGATCAGCAGGCCCATGCCGAGCACGCAGATATTGAGCAGAACATACCAGGACATGCGGCGCAGCAGCTGCCCGGCCACGATGCGGCCGACGGCGATGGAGGCGGCCAGGATGCTCGCCATCTGCACCGCGAGCGCATCGGGCAGCCGCAGCACCTCGTTGTTGAAGGTCGGCAACCAGGTGCCGAAGCTCTGCTCGATCAGCACGTATAGGAATATCGAGGCAAGGAACGCGTAGACCGCCGGGCGCAGCGAGAGCCGGCGAATTTCCGCCAGCGATTGGCGAAAGGGGCGGGCACTGTCGCGCGCTTGGGATTCGTCGAGCCGCGCGCCGGCGAGCAGTAGCATCGCGAGCAGGCACGCGCCGACCAGTACCCAGTACACGTGCAGCCATGCGGCACTGGGCCCTGAGCGGGCAGGAATGAACGCGCTGAACAGCCAGCCGGAGATCACCACCCCGACCATGAACAGCCCTTCGATCGTATTGGTGAGCCGGTTGTGCTCGGTTTTGGTGGCCGTGAGCAACCCAATCGAGCCGTACACCGAGACCTTGGTCAATGCAAAACCGATCCCGACGCACACGAACAGCAGTTCGGTGGTATGAAAGCTCGCGAACAGCGGCATGAGCGTGCAGGCCACCGCGACGATGCCGAGCGCAATGATCATCGAGCGCCGATAGCCGAGGATGGGCAGGAACGATGCGAGCGCAAAGGAGGCAATTACGATCGGCAGATCCTTGAACAGTTCGAGCAGGCTCGCCTGCGGCTTGTCGACCGCGAACGTATGAATCACCTGCAGGATCACCGTGCCGACGCTGTTCAGCAGAATGGCGAAGATCATGAAGCTCAGCGCCAACGCGCCGATCAGCCGGTACCGGTTGAAATTATTCGACATCCCGCAGCCTTTACGCGCACGGTGCGCCCGGGGATGATATCGATATCTTTTCCGGCGCGAAGCTTCAATGACAGAACGTAAGAAAACGGGTCCGAGCGGGCGCGGCAGTCTCACCATGGCGGATCTGGCCGCGCTCGCCGGGGTATCGACCATCACCGTCTCGCGCGCCTTGAGTGGCAGTGCGCAGGTCAGCCCCGAAACCCGCGAGCGGGTGCAGCAGCTGGCGCGCAAGCACGGCTACAAGCTCAACGTGAGCGCCCGGAATCTGCGCCTGCGGCGCAGTCACGCGGTGGCAGTGATTGTGGAGATGACCCCGACCCCCGAGCGCACCATGTGGGACCCGTATCCTCTGGCGCTGCTCGGCGGCATTTCCCAGGAACTGACCTCGGCGCGTTACAACGTGCTGCTCACCACCCGCCACGCGGCCGACGGCGATGTGGCCGTGCAGGCGGCCGATGGCCTGATCCTCCTCGGGCAGGGTGCCCATCAGGACGCGGTGCGTATCTACGATAAGCTGGGGCTGCCCATGGTGGTCTGGGGTGCGGCGGGGATGGGGGGCGATTCCCATATCGTCGTCGGCAGCGACAACCGCCACGGCGGCATGAGTGTCGCGGAACGGTTCGTGTCGATTGGACGGCGCCACCCGGTGTTCATCGGCAATCCCGATCATCCGGAGATGGCCGAGCGCCTGTTTGGCTTCGTCGCTGAGCTCGGCCGCCACGACATCAAGCCGCTGCTGATGCGGCGGGCGGATTTCACGCTCGAGAGCGGTGTGCAGGCCGTGCGCTCGCTGCACAACCGGCACGTGCAGTTCGATGCGATCTTCGCCTGCAGCGATCTGGTGGCCATGGGTGCGATCCGCGCCCTGGTCGAGCTCGGCCTGTCCGTGCCGGCGGACGTTTCGGTGATTGGTTACGACGATACGCCGCAGGCGGCGACATTCCTGCCGCCGCTCTCGAGCGTGCGGCAGAACTGGCAGGAGGGTGGTGTGCTGCTCGCTCGCAAGGTGCTGGGCCTGCTCCGCGGGGAGACGGTCGAGTCGCAGATGCTGCCCACGGCGCTCGTGCTGCGTTCGAGTTGAGGGCGGGCCGGCCCGCTGTCAGGCCGCCGCCGGCGCGCTAGACTGGCCCGATGAGCTCCGTTTCCCTCGCGACCGATGCCGACCTCTATCGGTTGGCCGAGCGGCTCGGCATGACACTCGCCGCGGCGGGCTGGCGCATTGCCACAGCCGAATCCTGCACCGCCGGCTGGATCGCAAAGGCGCTGACGGACGTCCCCGGGAGCTCGCACTGGTTCGAGTGCGGCTATGCGACGTACTCGAATGCGGCGAAGATGCGGGATGTCGGCGTGTCGGCCGACACTCTGGCGGCGCACGGCGCCGTGAGCGCCGCCACGGTGCGCGAGATGGTCCAAGGCACACTGAGGATCGCCGAAGTCGATCTTGCGGTGGCGGTGAGCGGCATTGCCGGGCCGGACGGGGGGACGGCGGAAAAGCCAGTCGGAACGGTGTGGTTCGCCGCGGCCGTGCGCGCGGGACCGGAGCCGGTCTGCGAACGGCGCCGATTCGAGGGCGATCGCGAGGCGGTGCGGCGCCAGTCAGTGGCGCATGCCTTGCGCCTGGGGCTGGAACTGCTCGAGGTGAGGGCGCGCGCCACCCTGCCGTGCCAGGCATGATTTCCGGGGTGCGTGGACTTTGAGCGCCGAACCGCATGCGCCGCCGCTGCGCCGGCTGTTTCTGGCGCTGTGGCCCGAGGCCTCGATGCGCGCGCGGCTGGCCGAAGCGGTGTACCCCAGCGTGTCGGCCTGCGCCGGACAGGCGGTGCCGGCGAGCCATTACCATCTCACTCTGGTGTTCATCGGAGCGGTGCCCGAAACCCGCCTCGAGGCGCTCGATGTCGCAATCAAGGCCGCGGCCCGGCATTTCGCGGGGACCTCGTCCATTGAGATGGCACTGCAGGATCTGGTGTATTGGTCCGCACCCCGTGTGCTGTGCGCGGTGCCGCGAACAGCGCCCGCGGGACTGGCCGAGCGGGCGAGCGCGGTGCGCGCGGCCCTGGTTACGGCCGGTTTTGCTCCGGATCTCAAGCCCTTCCGACCACATGTCACCGTGGCACGCAAAGTCAAGCGCCCAAGTGACTCTGTGCTGCCGGACGCGGTGCTCTGGCGGTTCGATGCGTGCGCGCTCATTGACAGCCGCACGGTGACAGCCGGGCCCGTATACAGTGTTGTGCAAACCTATCCACTGGTTGGCGGCGTATTGGCGGCGAAATAACACCGTGCGCGCACAAACAGAGGCTGTGGTGTGTGGGCGCTTTGTGGGATAATTTATCCAGTACGTGGGTCACCACCATATTCCGGGAAATCCAGATGGAAGAGAATCGCAAGAAGGCGCTGGTCGCCGCACTGGGACAGATCGAGAAGCAATTCGGCAAGGGCTCGGTCATGCGTCTGGGCGATGCCACCGCCGTCTATGATGTCGAGTCCGTCTCGACCGGCTCTCTGGGTCTGGACATCGCCCTCGGCGTCGGCGGCTTGCCGCGCGGACGGGTGGTGGAGATCTATGGCCCGGAGTCATCGGGCAAAACCACGCTCACCCTGCAGGTCATCGCCGAAGTGCAGCGCATCGGCGGTACGGCCGCATTCGTCGATGCCGAGCACGCGCTTGATCCTGCGTACGCCGAGAAGCTGGGAGTGAACATTGCCGAGCTGCTGGTCTCGCAACCCGACACCGGCGAGCAGGCGCTCGAGATCACCGACATGCTGGTCCGTTCCAACGCAGTGGACATCGTGGTCATCGACTCGGTGGCGGCGCTCACTCCCAAGGCCGAGATCGAAGGCGAGATGGGCGAGATGCAGGTCGGATTGCAGGCGCGCCTGATGTCGCAGGCGTTGCGCAAGCTCACCGGCAACATCAAACGTTCCAACACCATCGTGATCTTCATCAACCAGATTCGCATGAAGATCGGGGTGATGTTCGGCAATCCGGAGACCACCACGGGCGGCAACGCGCTGAAGTTCTACGCCTCGGTGCGGCTCGACATCCGTCGCATCGGCGCGATCAAGAACGGCGAGGAAGTGGTCGGCAACATGACCCGCGTCAAGGTGGTCAAGAACAAGGTGGCCCCGCCGTTCCGCGAGGCCGAATTCGAGATCATGTACGGGCTCGGCATCTCGCGCGAGGGCGAGATCATCGATCTCGCGAGCGCCCAGGAGATCATCGAGAAGTCCGGTGCCTGGTATTCCTACAAAGGCAACCGCATCGGGCAGGGCAAGGACAACGCGCGCGCATTCCTGCAGAGCAACCCGGAGGTCGCGCGCGAGATCGAGGCGGAAGTGCGTGCCCGGCTGCTGCCGGTCCGCCCGCCGCGCAGCGGTGGCGAAGCCGCCTCGGCCTGAGGCGAGCGCCGACGCGCACGGCATTCGGGCCGCGGCGGTGGCGCTGCTCGCGCGGCGGGACTATTTCGGCACCGAGCTGGCGGCTAAGTTGCAGGCCCGCGGGTTCGCGGCGGATGCTACGGTCGCAGTGCTCGCGACGCTCACCGCCGAGCGCCTGCTCGACGATGCGCGCTGCGCCGAGCGGTTCGTGGCCTACCGCGCCGAGCGTGGCCAGGGGCCGCTGCGCATCGGCCGCGACCTGCGCGCGCATGGGGCGGCCGATGCGCTCATCGAGGCGGCTCTGGCCGGCGGACCCGACTGGCGGGCTCTGGCCGCGCGGGTGCGCCGGCGCAAGTTCGGCGCCACGCTGCCCTCGGGCTGGGCTGAACGGGCGCGCCAAGCCCGATTTTTGCAGTATCGGGGCTTTTCAGCGGATGATATCCGGGCGGCCACTGGCGCCGAATTCGAATTGGACTGACACCTGTGACCCGACCCCCCTATCTTGGCGCGGCCGACGTGCGCCGCGCATTCCTGGAATTCTTTCGCGACCGCGGCCACACCGTCGTGCCCTCGAGCTCGCTCGTGCCCGGCAACGATCCGACGCTGTTGTTCACCAATGCCGGCATGGTGCAGTTCAAGGACGTGTTCCTCGGCAAGGAGTTGCGCGACTACCGGCGTGCGGCCAGCAGCCAGCGCTGCGTGCGTGCCGGCGGCAAGCACAACGATCTGGAGAACGTCGGCTATACGGCCCGGCACCACACGTTCTTCGAGATGCTGGGGAATTTCTCCTTTGGCGATTACTTCAAGCGCGAGGCAATCGGCTTCGCCTGGGCGTTCCTCACAGAAACGCTGAAGCTCGATCCCGAGCGTCTGTGGGTGACGGTGTTTCGCGAGGATGACGCGGCCGCCGACATCTGGCTGAAGGAGATCGGCGTGCCGCCGCAGCGCTTTGCGCGCCTCGGCGAGAAATCAAATTTCTGGGCCATGGGCGATACCGGTCCCTGTGGGCCGTGCAGCGAGATCTTCTACGATCACGGCGCGGAGATTCCCGGCGGGCCGCCGGGGTCCCCCGATGAGGAGGGCGACCGCTTCGTCGAGATCTGGAATCTGGTGTTCATGCAGTTCGAGCGGGCCGCCGACGGTACCCTCACACCGTTGCCGAAGCCCTCGGTCGACACGGGCATGGGTCTCGAGCGCATTGCCGCGGTGCTGCAGGGCGTGCATTCGAACTACGACATCGATCTGTTCCGCAATCTGATCGCTGCAGCGGCCGAACTCGCCGGCACCACGGAGCACACGTCGAGCTCCCTGCGGGTGATCGCCGACCATATCCGTGCGTGCACGTTCCTGCTGGTCGATGGTGTGCTGCCGGCCAATGAAGGTCGCGGCTATGTGCTGCGACGAATCATCCGTCGCGCCGTCCGCCACGGGTACAAGCTCGGCATCGAGGCGCCGTTCTTCTACAAGCTGGTGGCGGTTCTCGAGCGGGAAATGGGCGCTGCATATCCGGAGCTTCGGGCCGGCCGCGCCGCGGCCGAGCGCGTGCTCAAGCACGAGGAGGAGCGCTTTGCCGAGACCCTGGCCAAAGGTATGGCCCTGCTCGATGAGGTCATCACCGGCCTCACGGCCGGCGGTGGCGCCGGCGCGGGACCCGTCATTCCGGGAGAGGTGGTCTTCAAGCTCTACGACACATACGGCTTTCCGGCTGATCTGACCGCCGACATCGCTCGCGAGCGCGGTCTGGCCATCGATCAGCATGGTTTCGATGCGGCCATGGACGTACAGCGGCGCCGCTCCCAGGAGGCGAGTAAGTTCGGCGCCGACCTGCGCGGCGTCGCGGTGATCGAGACCCCGACGGTGTTCGAGGGCTACACCACGCTCAGCGCCGAGGGACGTGTGGTCGCGCTGCTCAAGGAGGGTCAATGGGTGCCGGAGATCGGTGCCGGAGATCGGGCGGAAGTAGTCATCGACCGTACGCCGTTTTATGCTGAATCCGGCGGCCAGGTCGGCGATACCGGGGTGCTCAGTGCTGCGGGGGTGCGCTTCGAGGTCGAGGATACGATCAAACGCGGTCATGCGCATGCGCACGTCGGCCATCTGCGCGACGGGCGAATTCGCGTTGGGGACACGCTCGCGGCAGTGGTGGATGGCGCGCGCCGGCATGCCACTGCGCTCAATCATTCCGCTACTCACCTGCTGCATGCGGCGCTGCGCAAGACGCTCGGCGCGCACGTCCAGCAGAAAGGTTCGCGCGTTGCGCCTGATCGCTTGCGGTTCGATTTCTCGCACCCCCAGCCGCTCACGGACGAGGAACTTACCTCCGTCGAACGGCTGGTCAATGCCCAGATCCGGGCCAACGCCGCCGCCGAGACGCGATTGATGGATTATGAGAGCGCGGTGGCGGCCGGAGCCATGGCGCTGTTCGGCGAGAAATACACCAAGGACGTGCGTGTGCTTCGGATCGGGGACTTCTCGATGGAACTCTGCGGTGGCACGCATGTGCGCCACGCCGGCGATATCGGCCTGTTCAAGATCGTCGGCGAGAGTGGAGTGGCCGCCGGCGTGCGCCGTATCGAGGCGGTCACGGGCGAGGGTGCCATCGAGCTTGTGGAGCAGAATGACGCGCTGCTGAAGGAGCTTGCGCAGCTGCTGCGCGGATCGCGTGAGGACGTGAAGGACAAGGTGCGCGAAACGCTCGATCGCGCCAAGCAGCTCGAGCGCGAGGTTCGTACGCTCAAGGACCGGTTGGCCTCGGGACAGGGACGCGATCTGGCGGCCGAAGCGCGGGATGTCGAGGGGATCAAAGTGCTCGCCACCCAAATTCCGGATGCCGATGTGGCCACGTTGCGCACGGCGGTGGACCAGCTCAAGGAAAAGCTCAAATCCGCAGTCATCGTGCTGGCCTCGATACAGGGACCGGCAAAGGTCGTGCTCGTGGCGGGCGTGACCGCCGACCAGACCGGACGCATCAAGGCTGGTGAACTGGTCGGTGCGGTGGCCAACCGTCTCGGTGGGCGTGGCGGGGGCCGCGCGGACTTTGCCCAGGCAGGGGGCAGCGACCCGGCGGCGCTGGTGCCGGCGCTCGCGGAAGTGCCTGATTGGGTCCGTCATCGCCTGAACGGCTGATTATCGAGGGGTTCATTTCCCGGAGATCGGCCCAAAGGGTGTAGAGTGGCCTGGGAGGAGGAGGTCGAGCCATGCTCATTTTGACCAGACGAGTCGGGGAGACGCTGATGATCGGCGACGAAGTGTCGGTCACCGTGCTCGGCGTCAAGGGCAATCAGGTCCGCATCGGAATCCAGGCGCCGAAGAGCGTCGCCGTCCACCGCGAGGAGATCTACCGGCGCATTCAGAGGGAGAAGGACCAGTCCCCCGGAACGCAGCACCCGGATGATGAGGGCTCGCCGCACGAAAGTTCCGGAGCGGACGAAAATGAGGCGGATCTGCGCGTGCGGGATGTGGTGCTCTGAGGCCTGAGGCGACCGAGCGTCCCATTTCGCGGGCGCTTTCGGTATCATGCGCCCCTCCCGGTGGGGGCTGTGGGCGATGCGTCCTGCAGAAAGCTGCGGCTGGTATCCCGGTCGAGGTGCAGGTGAAGACGTGATGGCGCTGCAGGACGCCGCGACATCGATACGTTTACATTCGCGCTACGCCGGACGAGGCCGGGACCGAATGCAACGAATGTGGAGAGATGGCCGAGTGGTCGAAGGCGCACCCCTGCTAAGGGTGTAAGGGTCAAAAGCCCTTCGAGGGTTCGAATCCCTCTCTCTCCGCCAGATTCAATTCTCAGACCGTCTCACGCCATCTCATACGGTCTCAATTGGCGCAGAAAGCCCTGGAAAATCAGCCGATTCCGTTTCTCAAGGCGTCTCACCCAAGTTCTTGCTGTCTCGGCATCTCGTTGGTACATTTGATGGTACCGGCTCTGGCGGAACCTCAGGTACCAACAGATGCTCACCGATTCCCAGATCCGCAGCGCAAAGCGCGGCGAGCGCCCCCGAAAACTCAGCGACGGCGGCGGTCTTTACTTGCTGGTGGCCCCCAATGGAGGTCGCTACTGGCGCTTCAACTATCGCTTCGCCGGCAAGCAGAAGACGCTAGCCCTGGGCGTTTATCCGGACGTTGGGCTGGCCAAGGCTCGAGAGCGACATCTGGAGGCGAGGCGGCTTCTCGCGGACGGTCACGACCCGAACAAAGAGCGGCAGGCCGCCGGCAAGACCTTCGAGGAAATCGCCCGGGAGTGGCACACTCACTGGAAGGGGAGCCGTCACGAGCGCCATGCCCACTACGTGCTTCGGCGGCTCGAGACCGACATCTTTCCTGAGCTCGGAGCCCTGCCCCTATCGGATATCCCGACCTCGGCGTTTCGGGACGCCGTGCGAAAGATTGAGCAGCGGGGCGCCGCGGACATTGCCAAGCGAGTGCTACAGACCTGCGGCCAGATCATGCGCTACGCGATGGCCAATGACCTCGCCGCACATAACCCCGTTGCCGGGATAAAGCCCGGCGACGTCCTCAAGCCGCATAAACGCCGCAACTATCCACGTATTGATCAGAAGGAGCTTCCGGCGCTACTGCGAGCCATAGACGCCTACATCGGTTCCGAGCATACCCGCCTCGCTCTGCAGCTCATGGCACTGACATTCGTCCGTACCTCCGAATTGATCGGGGCTCGATGGTCGGAGTTCGACATGAAGGCGGCGCGGTGGACGATTCCAGCTGAGCGGATGAAGATGAAGACGCCGCACATCGTCCCCCTCAGCAAGCAAGCGTTGGGCGTACTCACCCGGTTACGTGAGATCTCGTTCGGTCGGGAGCTCGTATTCCCGGGCGATGTGCAACCGAGCAAACCAATGAGCAACAATACCCTGCTGTTCGCACTGTATAGGATGGGCTATCGCGGACGCATGACAGGCCACGGCTTCCGGGGCGTAGCCTCTACCATCCTCCACGAGCAGGGTTGGCCGCACGAGCACATCGAGCTACAGCTGGCGCACCAAGAGCGAGACAACGTCAGTGCGGCCTACAATCATGCGCAGTATCTGCAGCCCCGAAGCCAGATGATGCAAGCGTGGGCCGACTACTTGGACAAACGGCGGACAGAAAAGGACGAGGAGCAGCAGATTGCCGCTTGATGTGACTTGCTATAAGACCGAATACTTGCGCGGACGCCCACGCCTGCGCGGAGTATCCGGAGCCTGGCATGCCGGCGCACGGTAACCGTCGGGATCACTGATCCAAGTCTGTATAGCCATCGCCGGCCAGCCGCAGGCGCGGCCACCGAGGTGGACCGGGGGAGGGAAACGACGTGCGGCGATCCGGCGATAAAGCGTCGGGCGGCTGAGCGCCGTGATGCGGACGACGTCGTGAATCCTCAGAAATGCCGGCAGTTGCACAACTGTATTCTCGCTCATCGCCGTGCAACCTCTTGGCGCGAGGCAGCCATAACGGTCTTGGGCGACCCGCGACAGCCGGCGCGCCGCGAATTCGTTGCCGCGACGGCGCAGTGGGCATGATTCCGCCCAGGTGGGCACCTCATGCCGGCGAGGGGTAGTTGGACCTCGTCCTGAGTTTCCTTCGTGAAACGCTCCGCCAGCCAGCGCTCGACGTCATGACGCCGCCAGCCAACAATCCGACCGTGGAATCGCTGCCGCGGTGGAAAGCGCCCGACGACTGTCAGCGCTGCGAGTACCCACCGATGCCGCCGCGTGAGCCGGGCAACGTCATGGGCGGTCAGCAGCTCTTGAAAGGAGGGAAATTTCTCATTGACCCACTTCGAGAGTGACACGCGCTGAGCGCGTGCACGATCGAGGGTCTGCAATCCAGACTCGTCGATGGCCATCATGGATTTGGTTCATGTGTGGTTCCGGCCGTTTAGAGACGAGTTGTCACTCAGGCGCGATCATGGCAGGGCCGTGCAAAATGGGAAGGGGACGTTTCGCCGAAAATTCGGCGAAACTTCAGATCCGGCCGATATCGCTCTCATTGCGCGGAACACTCGTCCCGCAGATGCTCGCATTACTCAAATGGCCTTGTAACGAGTGTCGCACTTGGACGACAAACGCACTACACTATAACGGCGGCTCACCTAGAGCTTGCGATGCGTGAGGCCCTGCCGCTCGTCCCAAATCACAGCACCCTGGCGAGCGCGGCTGCACGGAGCAAGTGGGTGGTGAGTACGGCCTGATTCTTCGTGGCGCGCCGCCGTGGACCATCGCCGACCTCCTTGGGACGGTTCACTCATTCTCCCCGAACGCGCAGCGAAGGTGCTGTCCTGGCGGTCTTTTGCCGTATCTATCGGCTGCTTCCGCCCGGAGGTCTCGCAGGCCTGCCTCGACGAAAGCTGCTCACGCTGGAGTTCGGTGAGCGCCTGTGCGATACGTGCGAGAGCTATCGAGCCTGCTTCCCTTGGGTCAAGCTTGAAATTGAGGAGCTGCTCTCGTTCGCGATGGGGATCGCCGCGAACGAGGTGATCGGGCTCGGGCGATGCGAGTCTTGCAGCGGCACGGTGATCGTGGATCGGCTCGCACCGAATCGACCAACTTGCGCGTACTGCCAGCCGGCACATGCAGAAGGGTGAATTGAGACCGAGCTCCGGCGAGTCCAGTCCCTCTCCGGCAGTCGCGCCTCCGATTGAGGTCGTGAGGCCGCCAGTGCGTCAGTCCAGGAGGACACACCGCTCGGCACCCACAAGAAGGCTGAACTCTTGTCTGTTTGACTAAGGTTGTATAAGCTTGACCAATGTCAGCAGCCTCCTCGGAACCTGATTTTCTCACGATCAAAATCGCAGCCGAGATACTTGGCGTCAGCGAGCAGACCCTGCGCCGCTGGGATCGAGCAGGAAAACTTCGCGCGAAGCGACACCCAATGAACGGTTATCGTCTTTATCCGCGCGACCAGGTTCAAACGCTCAGAAAAATGATTCGGTCGAGCGGCGAGAACCGCAGATGAAGACTGACATATTCAAGCTTCTTCTTCAGTCGCATGCTGATGGAGACGAGGCAACCTTCCGCAAGGCTGCACTGCAGCTTGCGGCTGCAGAAAGCAGCGCCGGACACGTTCGTGTCGCAGACGAAATCCGTTCAATAGTGGCAAAGATGCCACCGGCAACCGTTCGCAAATCGGGACCGGTGGTCGATATCGCAAGTCCACGCGGTGAACTCGCCGATATACTCGAAGGCGGACATCGTGACGAGCGACTTCGGGACATCGTCCTGCGCCCCGAAACGCGGGAACTGCTTCTGCGGATCATTTCCGAAAACCGCTCCCGTGGCCGGCTTGAACGGTTTGGGGTATCTCCGCGGCGCCGGCTATTGTTCCACGGCCCTCCTGGTTGCGGGAAAACCCTTGCGGCTGCAGTACTTGCAGGTGAGATGGGCTTGCCGCTAATGACCGTGCGGTTCGACGCCCTTTTCTCTCGATTTCTCGGCGCTACCGCTGTGCAGCTTCGTACAATTTTTGCCGAAATGCCTCGTCGGCCGGGTGTCTATCTCTTTGACGAATTTGATTCCGTCGCGAAAGCCCGTGGCGACTCCCAGGACGTAGGAGAAATGAACCGAGTCGTCACCGCGTTTCTACAGCTCGTGGACGCAGATGTGAGCGGAAGTATCCTCGTCGCTGCGACTAACCATGTCGAATTGCTAGACCGAGCAGTATTCCGTCGCTTTGACGTGATCGTGCCATTCGATAAGCCGACAGCTGAACAGCTCGTTGACCTCCTTTGTCTGCGGCTGAGTGGCGTCGGACTCACCAAGGACCAGGCTCAGGAGATTACAGACAAAGCTGAGGGCTGGAGCTTTGCGGATGTCGCACGCGCATGCGATGACGCCATACGGACGATGGCCCTGTCCAACCGCACCGAAATCGTAGAAAGCGATGTGGTGGACGCGATTCAGGAACTTCAGCGGCGCCGATTACCACTTAAATAGTCACCTATTATGGCCGACGATCGGCTCCCACTCATCCGAGGGCGCGTAACATCTGTCGATACATACGAGGCGCCCCAGCGAGGTCGAGTAAAACCACGGATCCCCTCGCTTGATCCGCAACTACATCGCTCGCAGCTGATCGCCCAGCTGAATGCAATCGAGCAAGCTGTACAAGCACGGCCCGACATTGCGCGCGATGAGTTGGCGACTCGAGAGATTATAGCAGTCACCCCTACTCCTGGATTTCAACTGGCTCCCGAGCAGCTCGATGATGCTCGCTCGGACGCGCGCCTCGTTGGAGTGGTACCCGACACCGGAACGGTTCTGCTGGACGTTGCCAACGCAAATCTTGGCTATTTCCGCGATAAAGTCGACGCATTTGCGGACGATACGCGCTCGTGGACAAAATCTGAACGGGATGGAACAGCTACCGTTCATCGCGCAAGTGAGCGCGCCGTCGCACCCGTGGAGTCCATCCGACTTGCCAACCTTGCTGATGTGCGAGGGCCAGCGCTCGCCAAAGAAGCTCTGGTCTCTAATCGCGCCTACTGGTTCGAAATTGCATGCCGTGGCGGTTATCGCCGGCCGCTCTCTGACACAGAATCAACTCGCGCGCAAATTGCGCGTCAGCTGTACCGAATCACTGGTTCAACAAGGTCCGTCGACGAATTCATCGGGCCTGAACAAGTATATTTCTTTAGGGGACCTCTATCAATCGGTCGTCAAGGGTCTCATGAGGACTGAAAATGAGGGAAATTAGCGGCCGAAACTATAAACCAGGCAATTCGCCGTGGAATTCGCCGTTTCTCTGACTCTGCGGAGGCGCTCCGTTGCCTCCAATGTGCC